>JAWOCH010000175.1:0-7869 GCA_046483865.1 Candidatus Brocadiia bacterium
CCTCCCGCCAGCGCATGCAGCCATACTCGGGCTCGAACCAGCGGGCGCCCTCTCCTTCCTTCATCACATCCGGCTGAAAGCGCCACAGTCCCGTCAGGTCCAGGTGCTCGCGTTGCATGGTCGGGCTCCGTTCAGCAGACTGCCGTAGCGGGCGGGCATTATACGGGCGGGACGTGCAGGGGCACAACGCCGCCAGGCGCGGTTGCGGCGGCCGCGGCGTTGACGTATAGTGGCGCTGACCTGAGCGGGGCGGTCGCCCCGCCGCGCAAGCAATCCACACGCAGGAGGCGCACCGATGGTTACCAGGATCATCGTGGGGGAATCCGGCGGCCCGACGCCGGTCATTGATTGGGAAGTGGCCGGCATCATTGACGCCGCCCAGCAGGCCGGCCTGGAGGTCTACGGCATGATCAACGGCCTGGAGGGCCTGCTGAACGCCAACATCGAGGGCAACGTGGTTGACCTCTCGGCGATGGACCCCATGTCGTTCGTGTTCAACGGCCCGGGCGCGGGACTGAAGACCACGCGCATCAAACCGAAAAAAGAGCAATACCGCAAGATCGCCGATCACCTGGAGCAGTTCGGCGTTGACGGCGTCATCTACATCGGCGGCAACGACAGCGCCGACCAGTTGCTGGGCCTGACGGAACTGGCCGACGTGGTCGGCATCCACGCCATCAAGACGGTGGACAACGACCTGCCGGTAACCCACCACTGCCCCGGGTGGGGCTCGGCTGCCCTCTACAACGCGACTGCGCTGAAGAACGTGCATAGCGATTTCTCGTCCTACCGGGTCCGAGCGAACTTTCGGGGCGATGAGGGCATCTACCAGGGCTGGGAGATCGCACCCGTGGTCGTCTATCAGGTCATGGGGCGCAAGGCCGGCTGGCTGGCGCAGGCAACCGCCTTCGCCCGCGTGGACCCGAAGGGCGACATGGCGCCCGGCGCGCCGCCCCAGATCATCCTGTCCAAGGAGAACCTGTTCGACAAAGACGCATTCCTGGGCCGAGTCTCGGACTGCCTGGCGGAGCTGGGCGAGGCCGTGGTCGTGGTGCAGGAGGACCTGACCGACAAGGAAGCCGGCGAGAGCATCGCCACCGTCTACGGCGAGGAACTCGTGCGCGACGCACACGGCAACATTCAGCACGGGCGGGCGACGTCGTTCTCCCCCGCCGTCTTCCTGACCCAACTGGTCAGTTCGGAGCTGAAGACCGAGGCGGTTGCCGGGCGCGTGAAGGACTGCACGCTGAATCCCCAGCACATACAGCGAAGCTGCATGATGTCGAACGTGGACGCCTCGGAAGCGTACCGCGTCGGCTGGGCCAGCGTGCAGGCGATGCTGGACGGCGAGACGAAGAAGTCCGTCGTCCTGCAGCGGGAGGGCAGCCACACGCATACCGCGCTGACCGACCTGTCGAACATCGCCGCCAAAGAGCGGCAGGTGCCCGCCGAGTTCATCAACGTCATGGACGGCCCGACGCAGGCCTTCATTGATGAGTTCATCTACACCATCGGCGGCCCGGTGGCCATACCGCACTACTCGAAGATGAAGTTCCGCGCCGTCAGCGTTCCGGACCAGATCAGGCAGAACCCCTACGTGAAGTAGCGGGGCACTAACCGGCTGGAGAGCCGGGCACAATGGACGAAGAGAAGATCAGCGTGCTTCTCATAGAGGAGTCCGGGGAAGACGCCGAGCTGGTGATGGGAATGCTGGCCGGCCCGGCGGGGAGTCCTTTCGAACTGGAGCACGCGAGCGATCTGGACGCCGGCCTCGACCGGATAGAGGGATCGGGCTGCGATGTGATCCTGCTGGGCCTCTCCGCGCCCGGCGCCCTCGCCATCAAGGACGTGGAGAAGGTGCGCCGGGGGGCCGAAGGCACGCCCATAATCGTGCTGTCCAGCCTGGACGAGACGCGGGTGGTGCTGGACACGGCCAGAGAGGGGGCGACCGACTACCTGGTCAAGAGCCGCATGAGCCCGCGGGAGCTGTCACGCGCCATCCGCTATGCTGTCGAGCGCACCCGCATCCGACGAGCCCGCCGGCAGGCCGAGGCAAGCCTTCGGCAGGTAGTGGACTCCAGCGCCGACGCCATGGTCGTGGTGGACGAACAGGGCGTGGTGCAGTTTGTGAACCCGGCCGCCGTCGAGCTGTTCCAGCGCAAGGCGGACCAGTTCGTGGGCGAGCAGTTTCACCTGCCCCTGGAGCCCGACGAGGTCCGCGAGGTCACCATCCCCGGCGCCGGCGGCCAGGAAGCCGTGGCCCAGATGCGGGTCGTCGAATCCGTCTGGGAAGGCAAGCCGGCCTATGTAGCGACTTTGCGCGACATCACCGAGATAGCGGGCATGCGCGAGAAGCTGCGCGAGCTGTCCCTGCACGATGAACTGACCGGCCTCTACAACCGCCGCGGATTCGTTGCCCTGGCCGAACAGCAACTGAAGCTGGCCGACCGGGAGGAAGGCGCGGTGCTGCTGCTGTTCGCGGACCTGGACGGGCTCAAGGCCATTAACGACCAGTTCGGCCACCAGGCAGGCGACAAAGCTCTGCAGGACGTGGCCCGTGTGCTGAAGAAGACCTTCCGCAAGAGCGACATCCTGGCGCGGGTTGGAGGCGATGAGTTTGCCGTGCTGGCCTTCGGAGCCGGCAAAAAGGATGCTGACACGGTGGCGCAACGCCTTCAGGAGGCGCTCAACGAGCGACTCGCCAGGGAAGAAGACGCCTACGAGCTGTCCCTCAGCGTGGGCGTGGCCTACCGCGGGCCAAAGGGCGACGAGACCATCGAGGACCTGATCGCCACAGCGGACGAGCTGATGTACGAACACAAGCGCCGGCGGTGACGAGGCCCGTCGCGGGGCGTTCGCTTCGCTCGCGCGACCTCGCACTGCGAGAGGCGCCAGAGCCAGGGAGGACCAGATGGGACCGAAGATCGGACTGATAGGGATAGTCGGGGACGAGATCAAGAAGGATCCCTGGGGCACGCTCCGCCGGGTCGCCGACATCGGCTACCAGGGCATCGAGAGTCCTGCGCGCATCGCCGAGCGGGTGGAACTGCCACGTGAGGAGTTCCGGCAGAAGCTCGGCGAAATGGGACTCGAGGCGGTTGCCCAGGGCGGCGTGTTCCTGCCCGGCGACGATGAGAAGGTGGAGTCAGCCATCGAAGCGGCCGACGCGATGGACGCCGATTACATCGTGACCTACTGGGGCCCCTGCGAGAGCCGGGAGCAGTTGCTTGAGCAGGCGGAGTTCCTGGACGCGGCCGGCGCTCGCTGTCGGGAGGCCGGGCTGACGCTCTGCTACCACAACCACAACCACGAGTTCGCCACGTTCGACGGGGACTACGGACTGGACGTGCTGCTTGGTAACACACATCCGGACAACGTGCAGTGCGAGCTGGACGTGGCATGGGTCACCTACGGGGGCGCGGATCCGGCGCAGATGATCCGACGCTATGCCGGCCGGTGCCCCATCCTGCACGTGAAGGACTTCGCCAGCGTCCCTGACGGCGGCGCAACGGGCAACGACGAGCGGGGCGAACACGACTTCACCGAGGTGGGCACCGGCGTTGTTGACATACCGGCTGTGGTGGACGCGGCGCTGGACTGCGACGTTCGGTGGCTGGTCGTGGAGCAGGACCGGATGCGGGACCTGCCGCCGATGGAGAGCATCCGCGTGAGCTACCAGAACCTGTCCCGCCTGCTGAGCTGACCACGCCCGGCCCGCGGCACGTGTCCAGGTGAGTCAACACGTGTCGGGGATACGGGACAGCAGCACAGTCCGGACCGGGCCTCGCCCGCTGCCAAGGGGTAGGACTCCGGCCGCAGGGCTCGCGCAGGGGGCGCGTCGGCGCCGCGTAACGGCTTCTCAGGCGGGACGGCAGCCTGGCGAAGCCAGTTCGTTCTTTCCTTGGACGGCGGCACGTCGTGGCACGCCTTTCGCTGCGTATGAGCAACAGACGTTGCTGTCCACGGTTAACGTTACAGGAGAAGGGGGGTAAGACATGCGGCGACGTCCGACGTACGCCGCGCTGGTTATCGTGCTCGCAGTGGCGGTCAGCACCATCGCGCCGCCACCTGCCGATGCCCTCTCGGGGCTGGAGGGCGAGTCGGCTGGGGGCCTGGAAGGCTACAGTATGGGTGGACTCAGCCCCGCCGCTCCGCCGCCGGGGGCCGTCTACCTGTCCAACGTGCCGGAGTATCACTGGTGGGCCGGATGCTCGCCCACGGCAGCAGGCATGCTGTTCGGTTTCTGGGACTCCGAGATGGGGAAGTCCAACCTGTTCACCTACGGGGACGGCGGCGGGTCTTCCTGGGACGAAACCTACACGGATGAAGACAATCAGGACCACTACGGCCTCACCGGCACCATCCCCTCCTCTGCCACCCACAGCATGGTGGCTTCGTGGGAGCACCGCCAGGCGGGCGTCGCCGCTGGGCTGGCTCACGGCACCTGGGATCGCAACGACAACGGCGTGGTGGACGACAGCGACAGGGCGTCCTGGAACTGCCTGGCAGACTTCATGCGCACGGTGGACGGCAGCACCTACCGCTCCACCATGGCGCAGGGGTTCCTGGACTTCGCACGGTGGGATTCGCCTCTGACGAGCGTTTCCGAATCCTACGATGCCCAGGCATGGACCGAGTGGGAGGACACCGGTGAACTGACCTTCGACGACTACCGTGCGGAGATTGACGCGGGCTATCCGGTCCACGTCGGGATCTCAGGTCACAGCATCCTCGGGCTCGGCTACTACTACGAGAATGAGCTGCCGTACGTGATGAACTGGACCACGTGGGGCGGAGCCTGGAACGACACATGGGGAGCGATCGCCTGGAGCGAGGTCTACGCGGCCACTTTCCTGCGCATCGGCGATCCCGTGTCGGCACCCGAGCCGTCCAGCCTTGCTCTGCTGTGCCTGGCCGTGATCGGGGCGTATGCAACGCGCAAGCTCAAGCGACCCGAGAGCGCGTGAACGCGGGATCGTGGCCCTGGGGGCCCGTGGGGGTGCTGCACGGCATCAACACGTGTTGACGTAGCTCGACACGGCGCGGGAACCTGGCGGATGGTCAGCTTCAGGGCGGCGGCCTGCCCTCCGGGGGCAGACATGCGCAAAGCGCGGCGGGGCTGACGTATCCCACCTGTGTGCGCAGACTTGCCGTTGAGGGCGGATGCGACGGGGTCGCTCCCGGGCCGGGGCGCAAGCTCATACCGTATCCGTAGCATCGTCCATGTACCGGGGCACCGTTTTTGCGCACGGCGCGTGGGTAGGACGGTAAGCCGTGTGCCAGTTCTTGGAGGCAACCCATGCGCGCCCGCCAGTTCGCCGCTCCCCTGGTCGTCATCCTCGCTGTCAGTCTTTGCGCGGCGGCCCAACCTGCCGCCGCCGAATCCATCTGGGGGTTGGAGGGCGGAAGCGGCTCGGGTCTTGAGCGCTACACCATGACGGCGATCAACCCCGCCTCTCCACCCGGGGGCGCCGTCTACGTATCCAACGTGCCGGAATACCACTGGTGGCTGGGCTGCTCGCCTACGGCCGCGGGCATGCTGTTCGGGTTCTGGGACTCCCAGATGGGGAAGTCCAACCTGTTCACCTATGGGGACGGCGACGGGGCCTTCTGGGACGAAACCAACATGAACGAAGACAACCAGGACCACTACGGCCTCAACGGCGGCATCCCTTCATGCGCCACCCACAGCATGGTCGCTTCGTGGGAGCACCGCCAGGCGGGCGCCGCCGTCGGGCTCACCCACGGCACGTGGGACAGGGACAACAACGGCGTGGTTGACCCAACCGACAGGGCGTCCTGGAACTGCCTGGCAGACTTCATGCGCACCGTGGACGGAGGCACGTACCGTTCCAACATGGCCCAGGGCTTCATTGACTACGCCCTGTGGGATGCGCCGACCACGGGCGCTTCCGAGTCCTACAACGCCAACGCGTGGACGGAATGGGAGAGCGCCGGAGAACTGACCTTCGACGACTATCGCGCCGAGATTGATGCGGGCTATCCCGTGCACGTGGGCATCCCCGGCCACAGCATCCTCGGGCTGGGTTACTACTACGAGAACGACCTGCCTTACGTGATCAACTGGACAACCTGGGGCGGCTGGGACGACACGTGGGGGAGCGTGGCGTGGAGCGAAGTCTACGCGGCCACCTTCCTGCGCATCGGCGACCAGATCGCCGCCATACCCGAGCCCTGCACCCTCGGCCTGCTGGGCCTGGCGGTCATCGGCATATGCGCCGCCCGAAGACGCAGCCGCGCCGTTTGATCAAGCCCTCGCACCGTCAGATGCCACCAGCCAGGCGTCAGCGTGGGCGCTGACTTCCCCGTCGGGGCACCTGAAGCCGATCCTGACCTGCTCGGCGCCGCGAAGCTGGTCCAGCCGGTACAGCCCCGTCACCCACGAACATCCCGACCACACCGGCACATCCGGCACAAGCCGGAGTGCTTCGGCCGACCGGCCGTCGGCTTCGACCCCGATCGGCAGGGCTTCGGCCGGCGCCTGGTCACGCGGGATGCTGCGCCGGGCCGCCCTGCCCCGCTGCCGCAGGACGAACGAGAGGCGCAGCAGATCGAATCCCTCTTCCTCCGCCCCCAACAGAGATCCCGCAAACCGGCAGGACACGGCACCACCATTCTCGCTGAACGGCAGTTCGATCCGCCGGGCACCAGCGGGCACCGGATCGCCGCCGACGTTCGTGCCCAGGGCGTGTCGCTCACCCGCCAACTCGCCCAGGCCGACCAGCGCCATCTGCTCGGGCGCAAGATGCACTGCCAGACGGCCGGCCCTGACTTCGCAGGCGGGCCGGTGGCCATCGTCGTGGAATAGCACGCGCGCCGCCTCCAACCCGGCGATGGGCACCTGCGCTTCGTGCGGCACGGGCGCCGGGTTGACCAGCACGAGCAGTCCTCGCGCCCGATCGCCCGTCAGAAAGCCGTGCCACGGCGCCCACCCGGGCACACCCCGGGCCGGGTCGTCCGGCGGGGCGACTTGCCGGGTTGCAGCGCCCTGCCTGAACAGGCCGAAGAACAGCTCTCGCGCCCTCCGGAGGAAGTGCACGTCGTCCTCCTCCAGCAGACGGACATCGCCGTAGAAGTGCGCCTTGCGGCTGCCCCGGCCGATGCTCTGCAGCCACGTGCGCCGCCAGCCGCGCTTGCCCAGACCGTAGATGGTGTTCGTGTTCCCGACCATGCAGCCGTGATCGTCGATACGCTCAAGCGGGATGCCGCTGCCGTGGAACTTGTGCACCATGTGATCCTGGTAGAGGTCCACGGCGCGGCGCAGAGATGCGCACGGCTGGTCCGCCGGGCGGGGATCGCCGCTGTAGAGGTAATCCACCACGTCCAACCAGCCCGGGTCTACCCCGGGCACGGCCGGGCTGGTCGTGTCCCCCAGGTAGTCCGGCAGATGCGCGAAACCGTTATATGCGAGGTAAACCACGTCCCGTCGCGCCCGTCGGACATCGCGCAGTATCTCCTTGAAGGCCTGCACGTTGCGACGGTAGACCTCGCCTTCGTCCAGGTGGCGGCAGCGCTCCGAGACGGCGCGGAAGTCGGCGAAATCGAACTTGAACAGGCCCACGCCCCACTGCTCGACGGCGTGGAGCATGGCCCGGCGTAGTCCGTCACCGTAGGGCCCGTCGAACAGGCAGTAGCTCCAGTTCGAGTGCACGTCCAGGCTCTCCGCCCACGGAGCCCACCCGTGCTCGGCCTCCCGGCTGGACCAGGGCCGCCAGCCGGCCACGGCAGCCCCTGTCGTGTCCAGCCACAAGCCCGGAGTCATCCCCAGATCCTCCATGCGCCGGCGGGCGGGCTCGAACCCATCCGGCCACATCTCGGGGTCGAAACTGGTGTAGTCACCGGGCTGCT
>JAWOCH010000199.1:0-10559 GCA_046483865.1 Candidatus Brocadiia bacterium
CGCAGCCCGATCTCCTCCCTGCGTTCGCGCACCGCAATAAGCATTACGGCCAGAATACCCACTCCACCTACAAACAGGGAGATCCCGGCGACGCTCCCCACCAGCAAGGTCATAGAGCGGGAGGTTTCCCGTTGGGTTTCCAACAGTTGGGCCTGATTCTGAATGGTGAAGTCCTCCGGCTGGCCACCCCGCAGACGGTGGCGCTCTCGCAGGAGGGGGTGGATCTGGTTCTCCGCCTCTTCGAGGGCATCCTGGCTTCGGGCCCGCACGTAAATGCTGTCCACGTGGGTGGTGTTGAGCACTCGGCGCATGGCGGTCTTCAGGGGAATGAACACGATATCGTCCTGGTCCTGGCCGTTCGCGTCCATGCCTTTGGGGGCCGTGACGCCGATAACCTCGAACGGCACCCGGTCGATGCGGATGCGGGCACCGATGGGGTCGATGGTGTCGAACAGTTCCTCGACCACCGTCGGCCCCAACACGGCGAGGCGTCTGCGGCCTCGATCCTCGTAGGAGTCGAACTTCCGGCCCGACGCAATGGAATAGTTGCGGATGTCGAATCCCTCGGCGGAGACGCCCACAACTTCGCTCTTCCTCTCCTCGCCCTGCCACCGGACCTTCAGGTTTTTGCTGGACGCCGCCGCAGCCGCCGAGACAGCGGGGCATTCCCGGGCGATGGCCTCGGCGTCGTCGGGTTCCAGGGTGGTGACAGTGGCCATCTGGCGCTTGCGGCCGGCGATGATGCGGGTCTGGCCGGCGTTGACCACGATAAGGTTGGTGCCCATCTCCCGGATGCGCTCCATTATCTGCTCCTGCGCACCCCGCCCGGCGGAGACGATGACGATCACCGCCGCCACACCGATCACGATGCCCACCACACTCAGGAGGGTGCGCAGCTTGTGGGCGGCCAGTATCTCGCAGGAGAGAATTATGTTGCGCGACAGCTTCATCGGAGCGCCTCGACGGGATTGAGCTTCGCAGCCCGGCGGGCGGGTTGCACGCCGAAGACCGTGCCCACGATCAGGGCGAAGGTTACCCCGAGGGCCAGAGGCTGCCACGAGAGCACGGCCGGCATGTCCGTGAGTTTGGGAAGCACAACGCAGATTGCCCATCCCATTCCCGTGCCAATCGCCATTCCCAGGAGGGTGACCGCCAGGGACTCGGTCAGAAACTGGGTGAATATGTCGTCCCGGCTCGCCCCCAGGGCCCGGCGCAGGCCGATCTCCGCCTTCCGCTCCGCAACCGAGATCAGCAGGATGTTCATCAGAACAACGCCGCCCACCAGCAGGCTCAGGCCCGCCAGCGCCACCAGCAGAATGGACAGGGTCTTTGACGTGCCGCCGACCAGTGTCCGGATATTCTCAGCTGTAACCACCCGAAAATCATCATCCTCGGCCGGCCCAATGCGATGTCTGCGGCGCATTGTCTCTTTTATGCGCCGTGCAACCCGCTGCAGCCCTCCATCCCGTGCCATCTCTTCTTCGGTCACCAGCAGGCGAATGGCCGCCAGGTAGTCCACGTTCATTATTCGGCGCATGGCGGTGGTAATGGGAACCACCACGCGGTTGTCGAAATCTCCTCCGCCCGGTGTCGTACCACGCTCCTCCAGGATTCCTTTTACTTCTAAGCGCACGTTACCAAGGTAGACATGTTCGCCGAGCGGGCTTTCGTCCGCGAAAAGCTCTCTGGCAGTGCTCTGCCCAAGAAGACATACCCGCCTTTTCATGGCCACGTCGGCTGCCGAGAGAGGCTCTCCGGATGCCGTGTGCCACGCGAATACGTCGTGCCAATTCGCATCCATCCCCCATAGCTGTCCCCGGTACTGGCGTCCGCCATACTTGACGGTCATTCGTTTATGACCCGCCATCGGAGATACCGCCTCAATGCCGTCAACCTCCCTGAGGGCCTCCACATCTTCCATCTTCAGGGTCGTAACGGACAGGTCAGGGGGAGGTAGGGGTTTGCCGCCGCCGGCGAAGACCATAATCGCGTGCGGGCCGAATGTTTCGATGCGTCTGATCACTTTCCGCTGCGTGCCTTCCCCTATGGCCATGATCACCGTCAGGGCGGCGATGCCCACCACCGTACCGGCCATCATGAAGAAGGTGCGCAACGGGTGCAGGGCCAATGAAAGCACCCCCTCTCGACACATACGAAGAATACGCATTGAAGTTGCTCCTTCGTTCAGGTCATCGCAGTGCTTCAACGGGGTTGAGCTTCGCGGCCCGGCGGGCGGGCTGCACGCCGAAGACCGTGCCCACGATCAGGGCGAAGGTCACCCCGAGGGCCAGAGGCTGCCACGAGAGCACGGCCGGCATGTCCGTGAGTTTGGGAAGCACAAGGCAAATAGCCCATCCCATCCCCGCACCAATCGCCATTCCCAGCAGGGTGACCGCCAGGGACTCGGTCAGGAACTGCGTGAAGATGTCGTCCCGGCTCGCCCCCAGGGCCCGGCGCAGGCCGATCTCCGCCTTTCGTTCCGCCACCGAGATCAGCAGGATGTTCATCAGCACAACGCCTCCCACCAGAAGGCTCAGGCCCGCCAGCGCTACCAGCAGAATGGACAGAGTAGTGGAGGTCCCGCGGGCGAACTGTGCTATCACGTCCACGGTGACTATCCGGAAATCATCCTCTTCCGCCGGGCCGATGTGGTGCCTCCGGCGTATCAGCTCCTTGACCTCTTTTGACTTTTCCGCGAGCTGGTCGGCATCGCTGACCACCATGCGCACGTATCCCAGGTGGTCTATGTTCAGGATCCGGCGCATGGCAGTTGTGCGGGGCACCAAGAGACGATTGTCAAAATCCCCGCCCATCGGTGTGCTACCTCGTGATTCGAGTATGCCTTTCACCTGGAGGCTGACGTTGTTGACGTATATGCGTCCGCCGATGGCTTCCTCGTCTCCGAACAGTTCCTCCTTTACCGTCTGGCCGATCACGCAGACCCGTGCCATGGTGGCTACGTCACCGGAGGTGATGCCTTCGCCCCGGGCGGCGTACCATTCCCAGGCCCGGTGCCAGCTCGGCTCCGCACCAAAGAGGGTGGCCTGGTGGGTTTTTCCGTTTCTTCGCAGGTTCATCCCCCGCTGCATTGCGGCAGGAGAGACGACCTCCAGGCCGTCTATGTTCTCCCGCACGGCTTCGGCGTCCTGGAGTGTCAGGGTCGTTGTGGTGATGTCCGGGCCGGGGGCGTTCCCGCCTCCGCCGCTGATGAGCATCATCGCCCGGGGGCCGAACTTTGCAATGCGTTTCATCACTTTCCGCTCCGTGCCTTCCCCTATGGCCATGATCATTGTGAGGGCGGCGATGCCCACCACTGTGCCGGCCATCATGAAGAAGGTACGCAGCTTATTGGCGGCCAGAGCCCTCAGGCCTTCCTTTGCAATTCGAAGTACTCTCATCATGCACCCTCTTGGGCCTGAGTTTCCCTGAGTTCTTTTTCGGCATCGCGCGGTTGTTCCACCGGCCGGTCATCCGCGATGCGGCCGTCCTTCAGCTCAATGATCCGGGCGGCATGTTCGGCCACGGCCGGGCTGTGGGTAACCACGATGAGCGTTCGGCCGCTGGAGTGGAGGCGTTTGAAGATGCCCAGCACCTCCAGCTCACTCCTGCTGTCCAGGTTGCCCGAAGGTTCATCCGCCAGAATGACGTCGGGGTCGGTGATGAGGGCCCGCGCAATGGCTACCCGCTGCTGCTGTCCGCCGGAGAGTTCGCTCGGCCGGTAGCCGATGCGATCATCGAGACCGACCTCACCGAGCACCGCCTCCGCACGTTCAGTAGCATCGGGGGGGTAATGCCGGGTGTAAATGAGGGGAAGCATCACGTTTTGCCGGGCCGTGGTGCGCTCCAGCAGGTGGAAGGTCTGGAAGACAAAGCCTATCTTCTCGTTTCGGACCAGCGAAAGGCCCTCGTCGTCCAGGTTGACCATGTCGGTGCCTTCGAATCGGTAGTGGCCCGCGGTGGGCTTGTCCAGGCAGCCCAGGATGTTCATCAGCGTGGACTTCCCCGTGCCGCTTGCGCCCATGATGGCCACGTACTCGCCTTCCTCGATCCGGAAACTGACGTCCTTCAGCACGGGTGTGCTGACCGAGCCATTTCCGTAAGTCTTATCCAGGTCTTCAACTTCAATCATGCTCATATCCGTTTTCCTCACTCGTCGCTTGACTGGGATTGCGGGGGCTCCGGAAGCACCTCCTGCCCTTCGCGAAGCCCCCCCACGATTTCGACCCACCCGTCGTCACGCCAACCGACCTTCACTTCCTGCCTCCGTATCTCTCCATCCCCGGGAAGATATACAACATTCAAGCCGCGGCTCCTGTGGACGGCCTTCGAGGGCAGGGCAAGCACGTCTTCCCGGCTCTCCAGGAAGATGGTGACGTTCGTGGTCATCTTCGGTCGGAGCAATCCCGCGTAATCCCCCTCGATGTCGATGACCACGTCGTAGTAGACGACGTTCTCGCGGATGACGGCATCGGGGTAGATGGCCCTGACCTCCCCTTCGAACGTGCGATCCGGGAAAGCATCCACGGTGAACTCCGCCGTCTGTCCCGCCTTAACCTTGCCGATGTCCACCTCGTCCACGTAAGCGTCCACCTCCAGGCGTTCCAGGTCGATGATCTCCACGAAAGTGGGTGCATTCAACCCGGCTGCGACCGTCTCGCCCTCCTGGGTGGTGACGGTGCCAATAACGCCGGAGATGGGCGCCTGGATGGTGGCGTAGGAAAGCTGCACCTCGGCGTTTCGCAGGGCCGCTCTGGCCCGGGCCACCTCGGCGCCGGCCTGCTTGAGATCCTCCTCGTAGCGGGTGCGGGCCAGCTCCAGAGCCTTGCGCGCCGCCGCGAGCTGCGCCCCCGCCACGCCCACCTGTTCTTCGGCCTTATCGACCGCCTCCTCGGAGGTGAACTCTTGTGTGATCAGTTCGTTCTGTCTTTCCAGGTGGCGGCGGGCCTGATGGAGAGTGGCCTCCCATCGCTGCACGTCGGCTTGGGCCTTCTCGATCTCCTTGGGGCGCAGGTTTTCAACGGCCGAAAGCTGCGCCTCCGCCCGCTGGAGTTCAGCTTCCCGCTGCTCCACCTGGGCCTTCAGGTCCTCTTGCTCGATGCGTGCGATCACCTCACCCTTCCGCACCTGGTCACCGATGTTGGCGAGGAGCCGGTCGACCTTGCCGGATATGCGGGCACCGACTTTCACTTCCGCCCCCACCTGCGGGTCCACCTCGCCGGTGGCAAGGACCGTCGAGGCGAAATCCCGCCGCTCCACGCGGACGGTTTTCGGCTCCTGGTTTTCCTGGGGATTTCGACCCACAAGCGACCAGGCGACAAGGCCGCCCCCGGTGATGGCCGCGAAAATGACGAAAAGGAATACTTTTCTGCTCGCTTTCACTG
Organism: Candidatus Brocadiia bacterium; assembly: GCA_046483865.1. Classification (GTDB taxonomy): domain Bacteria; phylum Planctomycetota; class Brocadiia; order SM23-32; family SM23-32; genus JAWOCH01. The sequence continues at coordinate 5,382 of JAWOCH010000199.1, forward strand.
CAGTTTCCTCTGTTGGCCTGTGTCGAATCGGCGTTCTGCCAGACTCCGCCCCACCGCCCGCTCGAAGCGGGCCATCGCCGTGTGCCAATCCAGCCGAGCCTGTATGAGCCCGTTACGGGCGGCCGTGCTCGCCGTCTGCGCCACGATCAGGTCGACAATGGCGCCGGTGCCGTTCTTGTATTCGCCCTCGGCGACGCGGGCGCTCTCCTCGGCGCTGGCGACCAGCCGGCGGGCCGCCTCCACGGCCTGGCTGGCCTCGATGACCTGCCAGTAAGTCGTCCAGACCTCCAGTTCGATCCCACGCAGCGCGTCCTGCCTGTCGGCCATCGCCCGGGCGAGGTCCGCCTCGGCCCCTTGAACCTGATAGGGCCGATCGAAGCCAGTGAACAACGGCAGATCCGCCACCGCGCCGAGGCTCCACTGTCGCTGATCGGGCAGCAGGTGTCGCCCCACCCAGCCGAAGGATGTGTCCAGGCCAAGCGCGGGCCAGTACCGCGACTGCGCCAGTCGGACAGCGGCGCGCTGCGCGTGAACCTCGGCAAGCGCCGTCTTCAACTCAGGACGGTTCTGCGCTGCCTCCTCAAGCAGCACGTCAACGGCCTCCAGTGCGCGCCCGTAGGGCTCCTCGGGAACGTCGGCGACCTCGAACTGCGCGTTCGCGTTCAGCCCCATCGTGCGGGCCAGTTGGCCTTTGGCAATATGCACGGCGTTCTGCGCGCGAACCAGTGCCAGGTCCGCATCCGCTTTCTCGGTCTCGGCCTTCAGAACGTCCGATCTCGCGACGACGCCGACCCGATGGCGCGCCCGGGCCAACTCAAGCTGATATTCGCGCTGCTTGGTCGTCTCTACGGCGACCTCTCTGAAGCTGCAGGCGGCCAGGAGGCCGTAGTAGCTCTCCTCCACGGAGAGGACCAGGTCCTGCAAGACGGCGCTGTGGCGGAAGTTGGCGGCCAGCAGTTCGGCCTCTGCGCCCCCCACGCGAGCCTCGCGCCCGCCGCCGTCGAACAGGAGCCAGCGCGCGCCGAAGACGCCCTCATAGCGGTTCTGCGTTCCCGTGTCGGCCTTGCCGTCCAGCTCCACCGGATCCCCGCGTGATGCTCCGGCGCTGAAACCGACAGCGGGCAGGTACTCGGCCCTGGCCCGGCCGACCCTTGCCGCTGCGGCCCGAGCCGCCTGCCATGCGGCGGCGGTTCGCGGATTGTGCTCCAGTGCGATGCGCACGCACTCGGGAAGAGACAATGTACGCCCGGACAGATCCGGGGCGGATCCGCCGGCTGTTTCTTCGTCATCGGCGTCGGCAACCTCGCCGCCAAAAGGCTCCGATCGCGAAGGGGGCACGCGCTCGAACACACCCCACGGATCGACGCCCGCGCAGCCGGTCAGCAAGGCGAGGCCCGTCAGGGATAGGATGGTCAGTCTGAGTCTCACCGGCCTTGCTCCTCGGCTGGCGTTGCGGACTGACGTCCCACCCTCCCCCGGCCCCCTCGACGCTCTCCGCTGCCCAGGCCCGACAGGCCCATCATGCGACCCGGACCGGGGCAGCCCATGCGCCGGCGGATCATGGAGAAGAGCTTCTCCTGCTGCCCGGCGGTCAGCACTTCCTTCTCGTGCAGCAGGCGGCCCAGCACCAGTTCCTGCATCCGACCGTGGCCCTCAAGTATCTGCTCCTGCTTGCGGTGAATGGCCTCCATGTCCGGCTCAGGGGCCGCCAGAAGCTTCAGCAACTCATTCCGAAGGCCCTGAAGCTTGCGGCAGTTCTCCTGCGCTTTCTCGTGGAATTCCACGAGCCGGGGTTCTATCTGCCGCCACTGCTCGATGGTGACGCCCAGCTCCCGGTGCAGGGGACACGGGATATCCGGGTCGGGTGCCTCCTCGGCGGCGGGCCCCGCGCCCAGGTGGGCCGGGATGGCGTGCGCCGCCCAGGTGGAAAGCAGGGCCGCGTTCAGCGCAATCGAGACGGCCAGCACGATGGGACGCGCTTTTCTCCACATGGTCATTCTCCCTCTCCCGTCGAGACCAAGTTCGCGTACGCGTCGGTCAATGAGCCATCCGGCGCTCCGGCCAGATAATCCATTCTGTAGAGACGGACGGGATCGGCCTCAGCAATCCGGGCAGCCCGCGTCTCCTGCGGCCTCTGCCCACGCCACATGTCTCGGCCGATGAGCACCCCGAGGCCCAGGGCCACGACCACGGCGGCGGCCGCGGCGACGCGCAACCCGGCCGGCATGGCGGGCCTCCAGCCGAAGGGGCGCAGGATGCGCTCGCCCCAACTCCGCTTCGCCCCGTGCTTTCGGGCCCGGGCCATCAGCCGGCCGTGGAAGCCAGTGGGGAGGGGGGGCGTCGTCTTTTCACTCAGCGTCCGGTGCAGTTGCCGGGCATGTGCGAGCGCCCGTGCGCACTCGGCACAGGAAGCAAAATGCTCCTCCAAGCAGGCACGTTCGGTCTCGCTGAGCTCTCCGCCCAGGTAAGCCTCCAGCTTTCGCTGTGCCGTCTTGCAGCGCATCTTCTTGCCTCCCTCTATAACGTGTAACGAACGCGTCCGGATCTTCCCCCGGTCTTCGCTCTATTCGACAGGGAAATCCCCGAGATGGCCTGTCAGCGATTGCCTCGCCCGGGCAAGCAGGCGCTCGACGGCCTTGTAGGTGGTGTCCATGGCTTTCGCTATCTCCGAGAGGGACAGCTCTTCGTAGTAGCGCAACACCGTTGCCATGCGCTGGCGATCGGGCAGTTCATCCAGGGCACGCTGGATTGCCCGGTCGCGTTCCTCCTGCGCCAGATGCTGATCGGGTTCCTCCAGGGGGCTCTGCTGGGGCGGCAGCCTCCCGGGGTAGTCCGGACGCTTCTTGCGGTGGTAGTCGATGCACAGATTGGCGATGACCCGGTAGAGGTAGGTGGTGAACCGGGCCGTGGGACGGTAGCCCGATGCAGCGTCGAGGACCTTCAGGAAGGCCTCCTGGGCCAGGTCTTCGGCCTCGGCCCGATCGCCGACGTAGTGATAGGCGATGCGCCAGGCCGAATCCTGATGGCGGCGCACGAGCTCACCGAAGGCGTCCATGTCGCCGTCGGCCACCTCCGCCATCAGCTCCTCGTCACTCCTCATCGTCGGACTCCTCCGACCGACCGAGGATGAGGTAGTGAAGGACGATCCCGGCGGCGAAGCCCACTGCCATATTGAGCGCCACTGACCCGGCCACCGTCGCCGCCACCGGCACCAGGCTCCTGACGAATCGCAGCTCGCGCGCGAACTTGAAAAGCTCTACCCCCACCATCAGCATCATGGCCCCCACGATGGCCATCGGGAAGGCGGCAAACAGCGCGGCGATGCTGCCGCCCAGTAACAAACCCAATCCGATCTCGATGGTCCCTTCGATGATGTTCGTGCCCCCGGTGCGGGCGCCGAAGTAGTACTGCCCGGCCAGCCCGCCCGCGCCGTGGCACATCGGCATGCCGCCGAAGAAGGGGACCACGAGGTTCATAACGCCCATGTTGAGGGAGAGCTGCTGCTCGGTGACGCGCCGCTCGGGCCAGTACTGCGAGATGAGGGCCACGGTGGCGATCACGGCGTTGGTGGCCGTCAGGGGTATTTGCGCCAGGCCGCCGTCCCGGAGCGCCGGCCAGACAAGGCGTGGCTCGAACCCGGTAAGCGACGGCAGGGAGAGGGAAGGAGCGCCGAGCGCGGCCAGCTCTTCTCTGAATCCCATGATCAGTATGCCCAGCGCCACCAGCACGAGGGCCGCCGGCGCGTAGCGGTTCTCGCGGAAGACCACCACGACCAGCACGCAAGCCACTCCCAGCAGCCACCATCCGGCCATCATCTGCAGCCCTTTGACGGCCAGCAGCACGCCGAGGGAGAGCTGGATGCCGCGCACCACGGTCTTCGGCGTCCAGCGCGCCACAAGCGTCATGGCCCCGGTCGCGCCCATCAGCAGCCACACCGCGCCCATGGCGAAGGCCGAGGCGTAGACCTTCTGCGGCGTCCACGCCCCCGCAATGGCCATTACGGCGAGCACCTTCATCGGCTCGATCGGCATCGGCAGGCGGTAGATCAGACCCGTGGCGATGTTGGCCACGCCCATCATCACCAGCAGGCCCGTCGGGTCGAGCCCGCAGACGGTGATGTAGCCAATGGCCAGCGGCAGGAGGGTGCCGAAATCCCCCATCGACCCGGCCAGCTCCCGCAGGCTGAACTCGAACGAACCGATGCGCACGTTGCACTCCTGAGAAACACCTACAAAGAGAAGGCGGGTTCCCTCGCCGCTCGCCGAGAGGGACTACTCCTCATCCGCCGTCAGAAGGTCATCGGCGACCTGGCGCCACTCTTCCAGGGTCTCGCGGTTCAGGAGGTAGTGCACGTAGTAGCCGCGCTTGTCCGGCACCACCAGGTCAGCCTCCCGCAGTATACGCAGATGCTGGCTGACGGCGGCCGAAGTAATGTCCAGCCGCGCTGCCAGCGCCCCCACGCACAGAGCCTGTTGCTTGAGCATCCGGAGGATGCGCACCCTGGTCTCCGAGGAGAGCGCCCTGAAGACTCGGGCAACCTTCTGCGGATCGTCCATGCTCGGCACCCCTTAAGTCAGTGCTTACATACTACGAGAGCGCCGGCCGGTGAGCAACCTTAGGGGCGAACCATGCAGAAGGGAGCGGGAGGCCACGATCTCGCCAGCTCGGGGGCGTGAGTTCGGGTTCTTCTACGTACCGAGCGCGAACCAGCCCCGTCCCCCGCGTGGTCGGACTCAGTAGATTAGCGACGCTGGGCAGCGCTGGGTTCTTGATGCCACCCGCACGGGCGGGGCATATAACCCTTCATGTGCAGACAGTGGGTGGACGAGGCGTGCCCCACTTCATCCAGTTCCTCATCCGCTGTTTCACCCAGATCCTCCCCAACTCCTGTCCGTTGCTGTCCGCTCGTGTCGACTCGTGGCCAAATAGAGGCCAAAACCGGGCCAGCGGGAGGAGTCGTAAAGCTTGCCCCGTGGCCGCTATAGGGCACTCCTGGCGGGTCCTGTCCGTACATGACGGTGGAGCGGGCGAGGGGATTCGAACCCCCGACTTCCAGCTTGGGAAGCTGGATGCTGCTGACTGTAACATCCCTGCCGACAAGGCAGTTACAACAACGCCTGCCGGCCCGGTGCCCGAAATGGTGCCGAGCAACTCCGACACCGTCACGGAATTCCTGTG
>JAWOCH010000245.1:0-2878 GCA_046483865.1 Candidatus Brocadiia bacterium
CGTCGTAGTCGTAGAGTTCGCTTTCGGTCGCGTCCTCCAGGTCCTCCTGGTAGAGCTTGTTGCCGACGCGGTCGTAGTCGTGCGACCAGCCGGCCAGCAGCGTGCCGCTCGAATCCTTCCAGCGGTGGTTCTTGATCCGGCCGAAGGTGTCGTATCCGTAGCCGGACAGGTTCGCGCCGGAGTCGTTCAGATGCGCGAGATAGGCGACCCCCGCGCCCGCTGGACTCACTGAAGTCACCGGACTGAACCGCCTTCCAAGAGCTCGGCCACCTCATCGTGTCCCTCCTCCATGGCGACTTGGAGCGGCGTCTTCCCGCGCTTGTTAGCTGCGTCGTAAGGAGCTCCCGCCTGCAGCAAGAAGCTGGCCAGTCCCGCGTGACCGTAGCGAGCAGCCAAATGGAGGGCTGTGTTACCGTTGGGGTCCCGGGACGAGACATCATCGTCTGCTCGCAGGAGCAGGTCGGTTACGCTGGTCTGCCCCGTTCGCGCCGCCCAGTGTAACGGCCTGCCGAAGAACGCGGTCGTCACGTTGAGACGCGCGCCCTCACGGAGCAGCAGGCGCACTGTGTCCGGGTGCCCTCCTCCCGCCGCCCAGTGCAATGGCGCCCCAAACAGCTCATCGGCCGCGTTCGGGTCAGCACCCTTGGCGAGCAAGAGTTCCGCCACAGCTTCCTCACCCATATGGGCAGCCCAATGCAGAGGCGTCAGGGCCGATTCAGCGCGGTATGTCAGGACGGAACGTCTCATGTGGAAACTGTCCAACCGCTCCGCTCCCCCTTCCTTGGAGGGCCACACAAGGACGACCATTAGAGGGGCGGGAGCGAGCCCCAAATCCCGTGCTACACGGGCCATAAGCCCGGGCGCCCCCCGGTAGTCCTCGTGATGGAGTACATGCAGTGGCGTGGCGAAGTACGCCGCGGGCGCATTCACGTCCGCCCCCGCTGCGATCAACACGTCCGCCGCTTGCGCGCGTCCCATACCAGCAGCCCAATGAAGTGGTGTGCCCCACGGAGGCAGTTGGGATGCTTCGGTATTCCCTTCTGCACCGTCTACCATCGCCCCCCCAGAGAGCAGCGCCAGGATGGTCTCCTTGTTGCCGCCCGCCGCCGCGCAGTGAAGTGGTGTTGCGAGCAGCGAGTCGTTCTCGTTGGCGCTGGCGCCGGCGCGCAGGAGTAACCTTGTCGCTTCCAAGCGGCCCATGGCGGCTGCCCAATGGAGGGGTGTTCCGTATCTGCCTGCCCGGGGGTTTGCCCCCTCCTCCACCAGCAGCCGAACCGCGTCCGCCTGCCCTCGGGCGGCAGCCCAGTGCAATGGTGTGTCGCCAAAGGGACGGCCAGTCGTCTCCAGCAGACTTGGGTCTGCCTCCAACAGCTCAGAGACGCGCCCAACGTCCCCCAGTGCGGCTGCCGCCACGATATCCAGTGACTCCGCGTGCGCACCCACCAGTTCGGCGAGTTCGAACTCACCTTCCCAGAGCAGTTCGTTAACGGCGCGCGGAGAGACTTGCGCGCCTGCAGCAAGCAATACCTCGGCCACGTCCCGGTGGCCCCCCTCCAGGGCCAACTCAAGGGCCGTGCGTCCCCGTCTGGTTTCCGCGTTGACCTCCGCACCTTCGTGGAGCAGGAGCTTCGCCATCGCTGCTTGCCCGTTGGCCGCTGCGAGATGCAGCGGCACTGAGCCGTCGGGTGCCCGCTCCTCGACCGCGTCGGGCCTCGCCTCAATGATGCGCCGCACGGTTGGAAGGCTGCCGTGTTCCACCGCCTCATGGAAGTCCTCTGTGGTCGCGAGGGTATACCCGCTGAGCAGCAAACACACCACGAGCATCCGCCCGACCAGTTGCATATCGCTCTCCCTTGCTATGCCCCTCCGGCGTTTGTTCACGGGGCGCCTGGGCAGGGCCCCCTTTGGGCTTCGCGCGTGCGCAATCCGTAGCTGCGCCCGGGCCGAGCCCGAGCAAACGGCCACTCACCTCACTAACGGGAGTAAACGGTCTCAACACAGCAGTTGATGTCCTTACTCGACATCCCTCCCGACTCCAGCCGGTCGCGCAAAGCCCTAGCCTCTTGGCCCGTGGCCCACACGGCGGCCGCATAGAGGAGGGGATGTTTGTCTGGGTCATCAGCGTCAATCTCGTAATGCTCGTCCACCGTGCAGCAATGATGGGCGAACATGTCCTGTAGGCTGTGCAGGGCGGTTCCAAACCTGATTATCCCCCGGCGTCCGGCCGCGAAGTCGTACTGCTCGCCTCCGGCGCACTTGCGGAAATCCGCGACGGCTTGGGACACCCTTTTTTTGAGGAACTCGCCCGACCTCATCATGCATTCACTCCTGCCCTCCGGCGTAGCTTCGTCGGAGATCCAGTGTGGTGATGGAAAGAAAAAGCCGGGGAACCAACGGTCCGTTTTGATGTTATGCCCCTTGAGTTCAGCCAGTGTAGCAGTGTCCATCTCTTGGAAAGCAGCATGCACGACCGCGTTCGTCAGGTCCTTATGGCCCGAGTCGAGCCACAGCCCCAGTGCGTCAGAGATCAGAGCCGGACGGTCTGCAGCATACCAGTACAGGTTCAGGCTGTCTACGTAGGCGAGCATGTCGCGGGAGATGAAGCGGCCCAACGTAACAGCATAGTAGCGGTTCCTATACTGCATCAGGCCAGAGGCAATGTCCAGGCGGCGGGCGGTGAAGAGGTACGGATTGTCCACGTCACTCGCGCCGTCGGAGTCGTCGCTGCCGTCGGCGTCCAGGACGGTGGCTGCGCCCCTTCGACTGCGCTCAGAGCAGGCTCCGGCGTCGTAGCGGTATGTCTCCACGACGGACTCCGCGTTGTCGGTGAGGCCGTATACCAAGTGCAGCGTGTTGCTATGATACCATACTTCTCCGT
>JAWOCH010000321.1:0-10874 GCA_046483865.1 Candidatus Brocadiia bacterium
TTGCTGGAGCAACTGCGGGAGGAGAGCGAGCAGAAGAGCACGGTGACCGCCGTGCTCGTGAGAGCCGGCGGGCTGGCCCTGCAAGAGCACGGCGGGCAGCGTGATCTTCTGGTCGCTCTCCTGCCGCAGTTGCTCCAGGAATCCCATCGCCGCGTCCATCCGCACGTCCATGGTGAGGTAGAAGTGCGGGATCGTCTGCTTGGATTCGGCCATGCGCCGGGCGATGGTCTGTCGCATGGGCGTGAGCTGAAGCTGCTCTCCGGCAGGCCTGCCGGGTGGCGTCGGGGCTGCCGTCAGTACGTCTTCCAGCGTCAGCCGCCGGTCCGGGGCGGTCCGGGCGAGTTCAACCAGACTGATACCCTCCCGGTGGGCGGCCTCGCATGCAGCAGGCGTGGCGCGGACTTGCTCCATTGCCTTCAGGTATGCCTGTACGTCCCGCTCTATGATGCGGCCCCCCGGGCCGCTGCCCTTCAGGGGGGCCAGGGGCACCTTCTGCTCCCCGGCCAGTTTGCGCGCCCGCGGGGACACGGCGGGCCTTCCGGGCGCGCGAGCCGCCGGCTCGCCTGGCTCTTCTGCCGGCGCGGGCCGCTCGGCAGCCTCCTGTGGACCCTCCTCTTTTTGCTCCGCCGCGCCGCTCAGCAGGTCCTCCGGTATCTCCTCGTCCGCCTCCGCGATCACCGCCACCAGTGCATTGACGGGGACGGTCTGCCCCTCGGCAGCCACAACCTTGCGCAACACGCCGGAGGCGAACGACTCTACCTCCAGCGTGGCCTTGTCCGTGGTCAACTCGTAGAGGACCTCGCCCTTCTGAACGGTGTCGCCCTCCTGCTTGTGCCATCGCTCGATGGTGCCTTCTTCCATCGTCTGGCCAAGCTGGGGCAGATATACCGGATGCGCCATGGTGGTACTCCGTTGGTGTCTTTGCGGGACAGGGAACTGAGAAGGTGCATTCTACGGGGCACCTCCGCGCGCCGCAAACGGCGCTACGGAGTCGGCTTCTCCTCGGCGAATACAACGCTCGGGTGCAGCCGCACGCTGGCCGCCAGGCCGAAACCGGCGTAGCTGGTCACAAGGGAAGAGCCGCCGTAGCTGGCCAGCGGCAATGTGAGGCCGGTAATCGGCGCCAGGCGCAACGAGATGGCCATATGCAGCAGGGCCTGTGAGGCGAAAACGCATAGAACTCCCCCAACCAACAGCCGGCCGAAGGGCTCCTCCGTTGACAGGGCACATCGCCCAAGCAACACGACGACCAGCAAGTAGGCCAGAACCACCGGGGCCGTGCCCGCGAATCCCCATTCCTCTGCGAGGACCGGGAAGATGAAGTCCGTGTGCCGCTCCGGCACGCGCCCGAGCCGGTTCAGCACGCCGCGACCCCAGCCCTGACCGTCCGACCCGCCGGCGCAGATGGCCAGCATAGCCTGCTCCGCGTTGTAGGCGGCGCTGGACTCAGCGTGGGCGCTGGGCTTGAGGAAGGCCGTGATCCTGGTCCTCTGGTAGGGCTTCAGCACGCCCGGGGTGAACCAGGCCATCAGCAGGAGCCCGGCACCGGCGCCGACCAACAGCAACAGGTTGCGCAGGCGCGCCCCGCCCAGGAAGGCAACGCCAAAGAAAACCGGAACCAGCATCAACGCCGTGCCGAAGTCCGGCTCCAGGGCGATCAACGCCATGGGCACGCCGGTCATCAGGGCGGGCAAGGCCAACGCGCGCAGCCGCTCACGGTGCGCCGGGAAGCGGAAGTAGTCCGCCAACGCCACCACCAGCAGCAGTTTCATCGGCTCAGAGGGCTGTGCGTGGAACAGGCCCAGGTCGTACCACCGACGGGCGTTGTTCACAGTGATGCCCAGCGGGCTCCACAGCCCTATGAGTGCCAGAAGACCCAGGAGGTACAGCGGCAGCGCGATGCCGCGCAGGTGTCGGTAGTCGAACGCCGCGACCACGGCGAAGACGGCGCAGCCGATGCCTGCGAACACCAGATGCTTCAGCGCGTAGGTCCGTGAGTGCGCGCTCCAGATGAACGCCGCCCCCACCCCAGTGAGAAGCAGCGCCAGCACGAGCAGAGCCCAGGGCAGCCGCCGCCATTGGGGCCGCCCTGTCAGCGATCTGAGAAGCGACGTCACGCACTTGCCCTCACTCGATGAGTCCCGCCCCATCAGCGGAGCGGCAGAAGTAAACTGCGGCCTCGGCCGCCATGTCGGGATGCTCCTCCCGGTATCTTTCCAGCGCCTCGGCGCGTATTCGCGGGTCAAACTCCGGATCGCACAGGCCAATGCAGCACCCCCGGAATCCCGCGCCGCTGAAGCGCGCTCCGTACACACCCTGGCAGGTACGCAGCACATCGAACGCCGTGCGCAGATAGCGATTGCCGCACTCGTAGTTCTCCACCGAGCTGTGGCCGGACTCGGTCATCAGCCTGCCAAACTCCTCCAGCCTGCCCTCCTGCCAGTGGTCGGTTCCGCGCTCGACACGCTGCTGCTCTCCGAAGAAGTGTTGCGCGCGGCGCCGCAGAGGGACCGGCAGATCGGCGGCATGCTCCCGGAACGCCTCTTCGGGCACATCGCGCAGCACCGGCTGCTCCGGCAGCGGGCACCCGGCGGCCTTCAGCAGCAAGGCAGCCGCCTGCCGGCATTCCGCCACGCGCCGGTTGTAATCGCTGTCAGTCAGTGGAGTGCGCAGGCCGCTGAACAGCACCGCCACCGTCGCATCGTTCCGACCGCCCAGGGGCAGCAAGCGCGCCTTGCCCGTCCGGCAGTCCATGTGCATGAGCTGATCCTGACGACCGAGCAGTATGCTGGACTGATCGAGGATTCCGTTGTTGAGTCCGATGTAGTCGTTCTCCAGGACCCGATCCAGCTCGATGTTTTGGCGGGGTGTCAGCGACAGGCCATTGACTGCCTCGAGCGCCAGGAGGTAGGCCACGCCGACGGCAGCGGAGGAGCTGAGCCCGCCGACGTCTCCATGGCCGTCCACGATAGCCGTCATGCCCCGGTGGAGTTCATGCTCCGACTTGAGCGCCACCACTGCTCCGCGCAGGTAGTCCGCCCAGTCGCCAAGAGGCTGGCCCGGCGGCGAGTCCAGCGCCGTCTCGGCCGTCCCGTCGTACTGGTGGCTGCGCAGCAGGATCTTCTCGTCGTCCCGCGGGCTGAACGCCAGCAGCAGCGCCCGGTCCAGGGCCAGCCCGGTCACCTGCCCCATCTGGTGGTCCACGTGGGCACCGAGAGGGCAAACCCGGTATGGGCTGCGCACCAGGCCGACCGTCTCCGGCGACACGTCAGCCCAGCCGGCCAGCTCCTCCCGGAGCAGTTGCCTCCGTTGCGCGTCCGAGTTGTTCATGTCTCACCGATCGTGGGTGCCCTGTACCCGTGCAGCTCAGACTATCGGAAAGCGTGAATGCAGGGCAAGGTCGGCGCTTTTCTCCTCCCCCTGGCGTGCATTACAATGGCATTGAGTGGACTACTTGCACTGTCGAGGTGCGCCTCATGCAACGACCCAAGCTCCAGTGCCCGAGTTGCGGCGGGCCCGTGCGCGTGGGGGATATCGAGTGCAAGCACTGCGGCGTGAACCTGAAGAGCGGGGAGTCGTTCGAGGCCCGCGTCAAGCGCAGCCGGGGCAAGCTGAAGCACCACGAGGGTCTGACCGGCGGGCTCTACCTGGCCCTGGGGCTGGCGTTCGTGCTGCTGACACTGGGAGGTTTCCTGTATCAGCGCCGGATGCACAAGGTGATGCGGCAGCAACCCCAGATGTTCGTGCCCGCCGTGCGCGGACTTGCCCGGTTGGACCGGCTGGCCGCCCGTGGAGAGCATGCCGTGGCACAGCAGCAGGCCCGCGACCTGGCTCGAGCACTCCGCGACCAGGCCGAGTCAATAGAGCTGGAGGACCTCTACGCCCCGCGCGAGAAGGATCAGTGGGGCCACCCCGTCCCCAGGAAGACAGAGCGCAGGTGGGACAAACGTGGCGGCAAGGCCCTCCTGCGGAATCTTGCGGCCAAGGCCGAGAGCAAAGCCGAGATATTCCGGTACCCGGAGGACTCATCGTGAGTGAAACAGTCAGCGAAGTGACCGACGCGAACTGGCAGACCGAAGTGCTGGAGGCCGACCGGCCCGTCCTGGTGGACCTGTGGGCGCCCTGGTGCGGGCCGTGCCACATGGTTGCGCCCGTGCTTGAGGAACTGGCCGAGGCCAATGCGGACAAGGTGAAGGTGGTCAAGCTCAACGTGGATGAGAACCGGGAAACGGCCGCCAAGTACGGCATAAACGCCATACCGACAGTGATTCTGTTCGCCGATGGCAAGGAAGCCGAGAGGCTCATCGGCGTTCAGACGAAGCAGACATACCAGGCCGCCGTGGACGAGGCGGCCGCGCAGTAGCCGGGGGGCCGGCTGGTCAGTCTCAGTCCTGCTCCCCCGCTTCTTCCTCGGATGTCTCTGTGACCGCCTCGGAAGCGGTCACGGTGGGGGCTTGCTCAGCCTCCGTCGGCGCGCGCACTTCCTCCACCAGTTCGAAAATCGCCTGCGGTGCATTGTCTCCCAGGCGGTTCCCGGTCAGCTTGATGCGCCGCTCCTGCCCGGCTATCTCGTAGACGAACTCCGGTATCTCGCCCACAGCGGTGCCAAGGGGGACGCCCAGCCGACTGCCGCTGAGCCGGACGATCCGCGTGTAGCCGCCGGGTCGGTCGGCGTAACGCTCAGCCAGAGACTGTTCTTCCTCCCGCCAGGGCCCCTCCCCGAACAGCTTCTGGGCCATCTCCTTGTCCTGAAGCCGGGAGAGCACAAGGCGGTAATAATGGAGGTATCTGGCCCGGTCCTGCTCGTCGCCGGTGTCCTTGTATGGCAGTGCACGTCTGGCCAGGGTGATCAGCCTCTCCACGAAGGGGCGGACTTCCTTGGCCTTCTGGGGGGTGGTGATCACGCGCTCGTGGCGCAGCAGCGCGGCTGCCAGGTTGCGCCGCATCGCGACACGGTGGCTCGGAGAGCGACTGAGCTTACGTCCCTTTTTCCTGTGTCTCATGGCAGGTCACCGGGTGCGGGCAGTTTGGCGTGCTGAACCGGCCTACTCCTCTTCCTCTTCCGGTTCTTCCTCTTCTTCCTCTGGGGGCTCCGCGAGTTGGCCCACTTCCAGGCCCTGCTCGGCCAGCTTCTCTGCGATCTCCTGCAGGGTCACGTTGCCCAGGTTTTTCACGGCCAACAGGGCCTCGTCGGACATCTCCAGAAGCTGACCGACGGTCTTGACGTTCTCCCCTTCCAGGCAATGTGCGGCGCGGGAGCTGAGGTCGAGGGCTGAGATGGGCATGGACAGCTTCGACTCCGGCACTTGCGGCTCTTCCAGATGCTTCACCTCGGATATGGGTTCCGGCGCTTCCTGGGGAAGCTGGCGGGAAAGCTCGAAGTACTGCACGAAGGGGTTGAGGTGCTTGCGCAGTATCTTGCCGGCCTCCACCAGGGCCATCTCAGGGGTCACGGCGCCGTTGGTCTCCACCTGCAGAATGAGCCGGTCATAGTTGGTGCGCCGGCCCACGCGGGTGTCTTCCACGCGGTAGCTGACGCGGCGCACAGGACTGAACAGCGCGTCAACGGGAATGAGACCAATGGTCTTGGGCAGGTCCAGTTCCTCGGCGGGCACGTAGCCCCTGCCCTTGCGCACAGTCATAGTGCAACCGAACTGCGCATCGTCGGTCAGGGTGGCAATCACATGGTCCGGGTTGACGATTTCGATGTCGGGGTCGGGCTCGATATCGCCGGCAGTGACAGTGCCCTTGCCCTGGGCCTGGAGCCTGAGTTCCTTCCTCTCGTCGGGGTGGACGCGCAGGACGATCTCTTTGACGTTGAGAACGACCTCGGGGACATCCTCCAGCACACCCTCGATGGCGCTGAACTCCTGCTGCACGCCGTCCAGTTCCACAGCCACGACGGCTGCACCCTCGATCGAGGAAAGCAGCACACGGCGCAGGCTATTGCCCACGGTGTGGCCGAATCCGCGCTCGAAGGGCTCCGCTACGAACTCACCATACGTGCTGGTGAGGCTCTCCCTGTCAACGGTCACCTGGTAAGGCAACTCCAGACCCCGCCATCTGACTCTGACAGCCATTTATCTGCCTCCGGTTAGTCGTCGGGTGAGTGGGCGCAGCCGCTGCGATCGGGCGTTACCGTGAGCAGAACTCCACGACCATGCCTACGTCGAGTTCGAGGGAGACATCTTCCCGCACGGGCAGGCGCACAACCCGCACGGTGAGGTCAGCATCGTTGACCTCCAGCCAGCCGGCGTCCGGATGGCCGGTCTCCTCCCGGTTGCTGCGCATCAGGTCCAGGATGCTGTCCTTCGGCTCGGGCCGGATCACGTCCCCTTCCTTCACCAGGTAGTTGGGCGAATCCACCTTGCGTCCATTGACCTGCACATGGCCGTGGTTGACAAGCTGGCGGCCCTGGGCTCGCGACAGGCTGAGTCCGCAGACTGTCAGCACGTTGTCCAGCCTGCGCTCCAGCAGTGCCAGCAGGTTCTCCCCCGTGTCGCCCTTCTCAGACAGGCCCTGGTCGAAGTAGCGTCGGAACTGGCGTTCGAACACGCCGTAGTAGCGCTTGCACTTCTGCTTCTCACGCAGCCGCACGGCATAGGGGCTCGGGCGGCGCCGCCGCCACCCGTGCATCCCCGGGGGCTTGCTGCGTCCCTCCATGGGGCACTTGGCAGTGTGGCAGCGCGTACCTTTGAGGAAGAGCTTCTCCCCTTCGCGTCGGCACAATTTGCACTTCGGTCCGGTGTGTCTTGCCATTCCCGTGGTTACCTTGCGCTCAGAAGATGCGAGTACGCGCCGCGTTCAGACGCGCCGCCGCTTGGCCGGGCGGCATCCGTCATGGGGCAGCGGGGTGACATCCTCGATGGATTTCACCGACAGTCCAGCAGCTTCCAGGGCCGTTACCGCCGCCTCCCGACCGGAGCCGGGACCCTTCATCTTGACTTCCACTTCCTCGATACCCATCCGACGGGCCTTGTCGGCGATGCGTTCGGCCGTGCGCTGCGCGGCGAAGGGGGTGCCCTTCCGCGTGTTTCTGAAGCCGCACGAGCCGGCTGTCTCGAAGCACAGCACGTCGCCCTTCATGTCCGTGATCGTGATGCGGATGTTGTTGAAGCTCGCCTGTACGTGGGCGATCGCCCGACTGCCGACTCGCCGGCTCACTCCCTTCCGTTTCGCCATGCTTGGTGACCTCTTTCGTGTTCTCTCGGTGCGCCTGTCGCCTGTTGACCAGCCTTCTCGCCGGTCGCCGCCGGACCTGCCCGTCAGGCACTAACAGACCGCCCTCAGTCGGGCTGTCGCCCTATCACTTCCGGGCAGAACCTCTCCAGCGCCGGCTTCACCTCGAAGAAAGACCGAAGCGCCAGATAGTCCTGCTCCAGGCCCGGCCGCGCGCCACGCCTGGTCATGCGGGCGCAGATACACAGGTTCTTCGGCGTCAAACGCGGCGACGCTATCTCGTCCATCTCAACGTAGTAGCCGGCAGCCCGCAAAAACTGCGCCCGAAGCGTGTCCGTCAACAGGTTCGCCAGCCGGTACCTGGCCACGCCGAACTCGGTCATCGGGGTCAACTCGTGACCCGCCTTGATCTGTCCGCGAATCTGGTTCTGGCAACACGGCACGACCATGATCAGGTGCGCGCCGATCTGTATGCCCTTCGCGATGGCCTCATCGGTGGCCGTGTCACACGCGTGAAGCGACACGGCCAGGTCGAACTGCTCATCGCTGTCGAAATCCAGCGTCCGGCTGGTCACGAAGCACGCGTCCGTCAGTCCGACCTCGTCGGCCAAGCGGCGACACTTCGCGATCAGCTCTTCGTTGATGTCAATGCCTACCAGCCGGCTATCCCGCCCGGCCAGGCGCCGCAGCAGCACGCACAGCAGCAGGCCCAGGTAGCTCTTTCCGCAGGAGAACTCCACGATCCTCAGGCGGTCACGTCCGCGCAGGAACTTGTCCACATAGCGCAGGATGACCTGGCAGAAGCCCGCCACCTCGCGCAGTTTCTTGTCCTTGCGCGCGTCCAGTTCTCCGTGCGGACCCAGCAACTCGACGGCCTGCAGCAAATGCTCATCCGCCAGAAGGCGGTCTAAAAGCTCGCCCTGCTCCACAGTGCTCCCGCCGGGTCAATGGCCGTTGAGCCTGCGCCGGGGTATCAGTGGCCCAGCTCCTTCACGCTCTTCTTGCCGGCCACGGTGCGCTTCTTGCCCTTGCGAGTGCGCGCATTGGTCCGGGTGCGCTGACCCCGCACGGGCAGCCCACGGCGGTGTCGCACGCCGCGGTAGCAGTTGATCTTGCGCAGGCGCGTGATGTTGGCCGCTTCCAGCCGCTTCAACTCGCCTTCGATGATGAAGTTCTTGTCAACGTAGGCGCCCACGCGGCTCAATTCGTCCTCGGTCAGGTCCTGCGCCCGCTTGTCCGGGTCTATGTCCAGCACATCGCAGACCGCCTCTGCGGAAGTGCGGCCAATCCCGTAGATATAGGTCAGTGCGATGACTGTCCTCTTGTCACCCGGTATGTCCACTCCGACCACACGCGGCATATCGTTTCACCTGCTTCCTATCGGTTTGCGCCGGACGCAGCTCAGCCCTGGCGCTGCTTGTGCCGGGGGTCGCGGCAGATCACCCGCACGACTCCCTTGCGCCGAACGATCTTGCAGTCCTCACACATCCGCTTTACCGATGCGCGTACCTTCATTGCCATCACCTCACGCTTACATCCGGAGCCGACCACTGCCGGGCGGACCCACGACCGTCAGTCACGCCAGACGATGCGCCCCTTCGAAAGGTCATAGGGCGATATCTCCAGCGTGACCGTATCGCCCGGCAGAATGGTTATGTATCTCATGCGCATTCTGCCGGAAACGTGTGCCAACACCTCGTGGCCGTCCTCCAGCTCGACACGAAACATCGCGTTGGGCAGGGCCTCAGTCACTTCGCCCTGCACTCTTATGGGCTCTTCCTTGGCCATCTTCTTCCAAACGAGCGGATTATACCATCCTAACTTTTGCCCCGCAAGCGTGTTACGGCAACGTCAGCACTGCGGGGCCCGTCTCATCCACCGCCACGGTATGCTCGAAGTGCGCGGACAGCCGACCGTCCCCGGTCACCACCGTCCAGCCGTTCTCAAGCACCTTCGTGCGGTACGTCCCTGCGTTCAGCATCGGCTCGATCGCGACCACGGCGCCTTCCGGCAACACCGGGCTGCTGCGCAACGGACCGCCGGCCACGAAGTTCGGCACCAGCGGCGGCTCGTGCAGGGAGCTGCCGATCCCATGGCCGGTATAGTCGCGCACCACGCTGAAGCCGGCCCGTTCGGCCACGTCCTGCACCGCGCGTGAGATATCCTCCACGCGCCCACCCGGCCGCACCGCCTGGATGCCGGCCATCAGGGCGCGGCGCGTGGCTGCCGTCAACTCGCCCGCGTCCTGGCTGATCTGCCCAATGGGCACGGTGACGGTCGCGTCGCCGTGGTAGCCCTCCCACAGCACACCGACGTCCACCTTCAGCAAGTCGCCGTCCCGAAGCCTTCGCGGCCCGGGGATGCCATGTACGACCTCTTCATTCAGGCTGGCGCAGATTGACGCCGGGAACCCGCGGTAGCCCTTGAACGAGGGCGCCGCACCGCGCTCTGTGATGTACTCCTCCGCGGCCTGGTCCAGTTCCTCAGTGGTGACGCCGGGCTCAGCCAGCTCTTCCATCAGCCGCAGCACCCCGGCGACCAGCCGGCCGGCCTGGCGCATCCGTGCCAGCTCTGCCGGCGTCTTCAGCTTTATCGTGCCCATTCTCTCAGCAGCAACCGGCCTGGGGCCCGACCATCTGCCGGAGAAGCTCCTCGGTCCGCTCAGTCACCTCCTCCGGGGTGGCGGTTGCATCAATGCGCTCCAGCAGGTCGCGCTCCTCGTAGAAGTCCACCAGTGGCAGCGTGTTCTCCGTGAACTGGCTCAGTCGCTCCTGCACGACTTCCTCTGAGCTGTCGCTGCGCACCTTGAGCTGCCCGCCGCACCTGTCACAGATCATGTCCTCGGCCGGCGGCATGAACTTGCGGTGGTAGTTCGCGCCGCACTCCGTGCACACCAGCCGGCCCGTCAGCCGCTCGATGGCAACCTCCTCCGGCACGTCGAAATACACCACGCCGTCCAGCCGCTCGCCGCGCTTCTGGAGCATCTGCTCCAGGTCACGTGCCTGCTGCACCGTGCGGGGATAGCCGTCCAGTATGTAGTCCTGTTCCTGCTCGACGACCATCTGCTCGACCACACGCGATGTCAGCTCGTCCGGCACCAGTTTGCCGCTGTCCAGGTACTCCTGCACGGTCCGGCCCAGTTCCGTCCCGGCGCCGATGGCCTGGCGGAAGATGTCTCCCGTGGACGCGTGGCACAGCCCGAGGGCCTCGGCCATACGCCGGGCCTGCGTGCCCTTGCCGGCGCCCGGCGGTCCCAGGAAGACGACCTTCAACTCAGTTGCCCTCGTCTTGAGTTCTTCAGCGTCGGCGGCTGCGACGCCGCCCGCCCGTGCCGGCGGCAAAGCCGCTGTATCTCCGCATTTCCAGGTGGTCGCTTATGCGCCGCACGACGTCCAGGGTCACACCAACCACAATCAGGATGCTGGTGCCGCCCATCAGGCCCGCTACAGCCCACTGCACACCCAGCCCGGCCATGACAATGGTGGGCATCAGGGCGATCACCACCAGGAAGAACGCTCCGGCCAGCGTGACGCGGTTCATGATGCTTTCCAGGTAGTTCGCCGTGCGCCGGCCGGGCCGTATGCCGGGGATGAAGCTGCCGTAGCTCTGCAGGTTCTCCGCCATCTCGCGGGGGTTGAACACAACGGCGGTCCAGAAGTAGCAGAAGAAGAAAATCAACAGCCCGTAGACGACCA
>JAWOCH010000451.1:0-4056 GCA_046483865.1 Candidatus Brocadiia bacterium
GACCTGTACGTGGTCCGCGCTGGTCTCCCAGTCCAGGATCTGGAACGAGCCACCCACCCGCGAGCGCAGCGCCACCGTCTGCACGGCTTCCTGACCCGGCCTGACCGGACCGTATTGCAGAAAGCTGGGAAGGGCATACACGTGGCCAACGACGGCACCCCGTATGGGCAGTGCGTAGCTGACGAACGGGCCGGAACTGAGCAATGCCCGGAAGCGCAACGTGTCGCGCAGGATGGCACAGGGCGCATCCGGTGCAGGCCGAGCTGTCAGTGTATGGGTCCTTCCCTGGTGGTCATACGTTGGCGCAACGGTGACTTCGACCGCTGCCGGCGCGGATATCACGTCGATGTCCCGCACCGATTCCGGAGCAAGACACTCCACCTTCACCTGCCGGGTGGGCGTGTGGCCCTGCACTACCTGTCCGAAGTCAATCCCGTCGGGCTCCAATCGGTATGAACGGCGGACGCTGCCGCGGGCCACCAGCGTCAGCCTGCTGCTTTCGCCTCCGGCCATGCGCCCGAGTAGCAGGACTTGCTCCTCGAATGTGGGGTTGTCCGTGGCCCAACGGACGACGGGCCGCAGGTCCAGGCGCGCCTCGATTACTTGCTCGCCCGCTGGCCCCAGGCTGAAGCTGAGCGGGCGCACGTCCGCACAGGCGCACGAAGGCTTCAGCTCGATCTGGAAGGTGTCGGCATCAGACGCGTTCCTGACCCGCCACTGCACCCCCAGCGCGTCCGTTTCCCACACCCGACCCAAGTCCCGCACGGGCTTGCTGCACCGCAGCCCGGGCAGCAAGGCTGCACTCGGCTGGCGGCTCAGCAGCCAGTGGTGCGTCGCGACGGCGCCCAGACATAAACCTGCGACAAGGGCGACCATTATCAGTAGAACGCGAAACATAGTCGTTACAGGTCCAGCCGAATAGCATCCATCCCCCTCGTGATAGATACACATTATACCCCCCCAACTGAAAGTCAAGAAGAAAACCTGCGGGCCGGCCACTTGCACCCTCCCCGCGCTTCTGGTGTGATGGCCGCGGCAAGTCAGAACCAACACGGAGGTATGCACCGATGGCCGCACTGCCGTGGCTGAAGGCCGAGGGACGGGACATCGTGGACGAGGACGGGCACGCCGTTCTGCTGAAAGGATACTGCCTGGGAGGCTGGCTCAACACCGAGAACTTCATCAACGGATACCCCTTCACCGACCACCTCTACCAGCGGGCGCTGCGGGAGGCGCTGGGGGCCGAGAAGGCGGAGCATTACTACGCACAGCAGTACGCCCACTACCTGACCGAGGCGGACGTCGCGTTCCTGGCCGAGTGCGGCACGAACGCGGTCCGCGCACCGTTCAACTACCGCCTGTTCGAAAGCGACATGCGGCCGGGCGAGTTCGACGGCCCGGGGTTCGAGCTGCTCGACCGCCTGCTGGGCTGGTGCCGGGAACATGGCCTGTACATTATGCTGGACCTGCACTCGGCGCAGGGCTGGCAGAACCCCGACTGGCACTGCGACAACCCGGCCGACGTCTGCCTCCTGTGGGACACGCAGGACTACCGCGACCGCGTGGCCGGCCTATGGCGCGCCATCGCCGAGCGCTACGAGGACGAGCCGGTCATCGCCGGATACGAGATACTCAACGAGCCCACCGCTCCGGACACCGGAACGCTCCAGGAGTTCTACCAGGAGGTGGCCGCCGAGATACGCCGGGTGGACGGACGCCACATCATCTTCCTGGAGGGCAACATGTGGGGCTCGCAGTTCGAGGGGTTCGAGCCGTTCGAGGACAACCTGGTCTATGCCTGCCACATCTACCTGCCCTCGGATTTCGAGATGACCGCCTACCCCAACAACCGGCAGAACCCGGAGCAGATGGCCGACGCCTACCGGGGCTACGTCGAGTTCGGCCGGCGGCACGACGTGCCCATGTGGTGCAGCGAGTTCGGCGCCCACCATTACACCGGTGATGAGGAGATCCGCCGCGGCCGGCTGCGCACGATAGACGACCAGATCAGCCACTTCGAGGAAGTCGGCCACTCCTGGTCCATGTGGACCTACAAGGACGTCGGGGTGATGGGCCTGGCGGTCACCGACCCGGAGAGCCACTACATGCGGCGCACCGCCGCCGTGCGGGAGCTGAAGGCCGAGCTGGGCGCCGACTGGTGGACGGACGTCCCGCACGACGAGCCGCACGAGCTGCTCAGGCCCGCCCTGGAGGGCGTCGAGCGCATCTGCGGAGAGCGCGTCGAGGCGGGCGTCATACGGAAGGTCTTCGGCCGCGCCTGGCTGGATGCAGCGAGCAAGGTGCTGATGAAGCCCTTCGGGGAGCAGTTCGCCGGCATGACCAAGGATGAAATCAGCGCCACGATGGAGTCCTGGCGGCTGGAGAACTGCCGCGTGAACGAAGGACTGGTCGCGATATTGAAAAAGCACGCTGCGCCAACGGGAACGTGACAAGAACCACGGAGACACGGAGGACACGGAGAACGGCAACAACGGCTATAAAAGGGATGCACAGGATAGGCAGGATACAGCCAGCAAAGACGAAGCAGGCCTCAATTCTCATCCTGTGTATCCTGTCCATCCCTGTTCTGCCATTTCTCGTCTTGGTTGGTGCGTCGCTGTTCTCCGTGTCCTCCGTGTCTCCGTGGTGAGATCACCATGTCTGAGGACGAGCTGAGTCACGCGATAGAGAAGCTCCGCCCGCTGCACGAGCCGAAGCGCCCTGCGGCGCCGGCGGATTGGCTGTCGGTCCATCCTGAGCCGGGGCAGAGCTTCGACGAATACGTCCAGTCCGACCCGATGACGCCGACCGGGAGCCGACGCGTCATCCACGTGCAGCCGCTGGGGGAGTTCAGCGAAGCCGGCCAACGGGTGGTCGAGATGACGGCCGAGTTCATGGGCCTGTTCTACGACCGTCCGGCGGAATGGCGCGACGGGCTGGCGCTGGAACTGGTGCCTCAGGAGGCGCGCCGCATCCACCCCACGCGGGGAGTCGAGCAGGTGCTGAGCACCTACGTCCTGACGCAGGTCCTCCGCCCCCGGCTGCCGGAGGACGCCGCCGCTTACATCGCCTTCACCTCGGCCGACTTGTGGCCGGGGGAGGGATGGAACTTCGTGTTCGGCCAGGCATCGCTGCGGGACAGGGTCGGCGTCTGGTCCATCTACCGCAACGGCGATCCGGAGGCCGGCCCGGGCCAGTTCCGCCTCTGCCTGCTGCGCACGATGAAGACCGGCAGTCACGAGCTGGGCCACATGTTCGGCATGGCGCACTGCACGGCCTACGAGTGCGGCATGAACGGCAGCAACACGCTTCAGGAGAAGGACCGCCGCCCGCTGGCGCTCTGTCCGGAGTGCGTGGCCAAGGTCTGCTGGGCCACCGGCGCCGAGCCGGGGGAGCGCTTCCGCCGCCTGGCCGCCTTCTGTGCCGAGCACGGGCTGGCCAAGCAGGCGGGGTTCTACAGGCAATCGGCCCGGGCGCTGGGCGATCTTCCGCCCTCCTGAGCGGCGCGCTTGCCCGCCGGCGGCCGATGGTGTAGAAGACCTACCCGGAGAGCGGAGCCTCTTACGGGACGGCTAAGGAACTACCACGGAGACACGGAGGACACGGAGAAAGGGAAAGTCTGAATTATGAAGTCTGAAGTAGAAACTGCGAGCTACAGTGGCCCAGAACACGATGAATGGGCTGCAAACGTCGCGGAGGGCAAGCACAGTGTCTCTTTATCCTGGATATCCTGCCTATCCTTTTCTGCCGTCCGTTGTGCTCGTAGTGTCGTTGTGGTTGATAAGTTGCCGTTCTCCGTGTCCTCCGTGCCTCCGTGGTGAATAGGCCCGGAACGAAACAGCCTGAGGTCCTGAGCAATGAACGAGATGACGTCGCACGAACGGTTCAGCCGGATGTATGAGCACCGCGAGGCGGACCGCGTGCCGATCATAGACAGCCCCTGGCCGGCCACTATCGAGCGCTGGCAGAGCGAAGGGATGCCGGAGGACGTGGACTGGGCGGACTACTTCGGCCTGGACCGCACCGCCCGTATCGGCGTGGACAACAGCCCCCGCT
>JAWOCH010000372.1:0-3815 GCA_046483865.1 Candidatus Brocadiia bacterium
GCGGCAACGGAGTGGCCTACGAGAAGTTCCTGGCGGTCTATCGTGAACTCTACGGCCTGGAGGCCGGCCCCGAGCAGCCCACCGAGCCCACCGACGTGACGGCCTGAGAGCACGACGTAGCCCTGCCCTTCCGGCGGATTGCCGTCCTCCGGCCCGCTCCCGTATAATATGCCTGTCATGGGCCGGGGAGCGTCCCTCCCCGGCCTCGCCGCGCACACCCGGAGGGACAGTGACTATGAAGCACGCACTGCTGCTGGCAGGACTGTTCGCACTGGTCGTAGTCTTGGGCTGCTACCCGGAGGAATGGGCAGACGTGGCGCCCGGCGGGGAGCACCTGGCGGTTGCACGCCTCAAAGAGGGCCTGTTCTACGTCTCGACGGACGGTGAGGAAGCGCGCCGGCTGGCGCCCAACGGCTGGAACCCGCGCATATCGCCGGACGGCCGATACTGCGCGTTCACCAGCTTCGCGCCGGACACCGAGGAGCCGAGACACGCACGGTTCACCCTCTACGACCTGGAGACCGACTCGGCCTTCCACCTCGCGTCGGTTACGCTTGCTGATGAAGACAAAGCTGCCTTCTTCTGGCCCGACTGGCATCCCGACACGACGAAACTGGCTTACGTCCGGTGGACCTTCCGGGAAGAGGCGCTGCTCACGGAGCTGCGCCTGCGGGACCTGGAGGAGCGGACCGATGATGTGCTGGCGGAGAACGTGGGCTTCCACGCCGCCTGGTCGCCGGACGGGAGCCGGCTGGCGTTTCTGCAGAGCGACGAGCCGCTCCGGGACGGAGACGAGTTCGCCCTCGGCACGCTGGTGGTCACCGAGGGTCTCGACGTGCAGAAGCCGCGGGGGCGCGTGGTCTACGACTACACAGGCCACGTGGCATGGCTGTCCGACGATCGGCTGGTCCTCGGTGCGCGCAGCCTCGGGTTGCCCACCGCCGGCGTGGAGATGGGCGAGTTACCGCAGGCAGCCTATGTGGTAGACCTGGCTGAAGACACCGTGGAGCCCATCGAAGCGACGCGCGGCATGGACTGGCACCAGTGGGGCTCGCCGCTGCGCGTGTCCCCCGGCGGCGAGCGGCTTCTGTTCGGACGCAAAGACACCGAAACCGACCAGATCGGCGTGTGGTGCTACGACTTCGCGTCCGAGCAGGCGACGCAGATCATCGAGTCCAGCGCCGACGGCTATCCCTTCTGGGTAAGTGAGGACGAGGTCGGCTGCTTCATCGAGGAGGACGCGATCGTCATCCTGACGCTGGATGAGGAAGACCAGGTCGTCGGGCGGCGGATGCTGTCGCTGGAGGACATGCTGTAAGGAACGTCTCCCGCCGGGCAGAAGGCGGACGCGCGGAAGTTTACCGGCCGTGGCTGGCGCGTCCCTCCAACGGCACGTCACGGAGCCTGCTCGCCGGGCGGACACGGCCCCTGGAGGGCCACGCTTCTGCGTGGCCGGCCGTTACGGACGCGCGGAGGCGCGTCCCTTCACCCAGCAGTGGCACTATGGACAAAGACGTACAACGCGTGCTGGAGTTCGGCAAGGTGCGGGGGATCCTCGCCGTCTACGCCGCCACCAGCATGGGCAAGCGCAAGGCGGAGGCCCTGGAGCCGATCAGGGATCCCTCCACGCTGCGGCTTTCCCTCCAGGAAGCAACCGAGATGGGCCGCGCGCTGCAGGAGGGCTACACGCTCCCGCTCGGCTCGGTCGAGGACGTCAGCGACAGCGCCGAACGGGCGCGCGCAGGCGGCGGGCCACTGGAGCCGGCCGTGCTGTGGAAGATCGCCGACTGCCTGGAGACCGCCCGCCGCGTGGCGAACTCACTGCGCCGGCTCGGCAGCAGCTACCCCGCCCTGACCGGCCTGAGCCACTCCCTGCCCGCCCGGCCGGACCTGATAGAGGCCATCCACGGCGCCATCGGACCGGACGCGCGGGTGCTGGACGGCGCCAGTCCCGAGCTGAAGGCCATCCGCCAGCGCGCCCGCCGACTGCGCAAGCGCATCGAGGAGACGCTGCGGCAGATCATCGAGCGCTCCGACGTGCGTCCGCACCTGCAATACCCGAACCCCACCATGTGCCGCGATCGCTACGTGCTGCCGGTCAACGCCTACCAGAAGGGCGCCGTGCCCGGCCTTGTGCACGGCTCCAGCGACAGCGGCGCCACGCTCTACGTGGAGCCGATGGAGATAGTGGAGACCGGCAACGAGCTGGGCGAGGTCCAGGGCGAGGAGCAGGAGGAGGTCCGCCGCATCCTGTGGGAGCTGACCCGCGAGGTTGGCGCGGCCGCCGACGACATCATCGGCGCCACCGACCGGCTGGGCGAGGTGGACCTGGTGCGCGCAAAGGGGCGCATGGCCAACGCCTTCCGCATGTGCGAGCCGCAGATCGCTGACTCAGGCCGCGCCGTGCTGGACCTGCAGGGGGCGCGCCATCCGCTGCTGCTGTGGCTCAGCCGACACCCGGACGAGCCCGAGAGGCGCGAGATGAACGTCCCGCCGACCGAGGAGGACATCGTCTTCGACGACGTGGTGCCCTGCGACGTGCGCATCGGGAACGACTACCGCGTGCTGATGATCACCGGCCCGAACACCGGCGGGAAGACCGTGGTGCTGAAGACGGTGGGCCTGCTGTGCCTGATGGCGCGCAGCGGGCTGCACGTGCCCGCCCAGAAAGCGACCGTTCCGGTCTACGATGCCATCTTCGCCGATATCGGCGACGAGCAGAGCCTGGAGCAGAGCCTGAGCACGTTCAGCTCGCACATGGGACGCATCATCGAGATCCTGGAGGACGCCACCGAGCGCAGCCTGGTGCTGCTGGACGAGCTCGGCGCCGGCACCGACCCGGCCGAAGGCAGTGCGCTGGGCGAGGGCATACTGAAGCGGCTGGTGCAGATGCGCTGCTCCGCCCTGGTGGTCACCCACCTCGGCCGGCTGAAGACCTTTGCCACCGCCCGCCCGCAGGTGGAGAACGCCTCGATGGAGTTCGACATGCGCACGCTGCGGCCCACCTACCACCTGCGCATCGGTTCGGTGGGCAGCTCGAATGCCATCGAGATAGCCGAACGGCTCGGCCTGCCGGGCGACATCCTGGGCCAGGCGCGCTCCCTGCTGGACGCGGCAGCCGAGGGCGAGTATTCCTCGATGCTGGACGAGGTGCGCCTGGCCCGCGAGGACGCCGAGGAGCGCCGGGACCGGATGCAGTACCTGGAGCAGCAGGCCGAGAAGATGAAGGAAGAATACGAGGAGCTGTTGGCGCGCCTGCAGGCAGAGGAGGACCGGCGCGGGGCGGACATCGGTTTTCAGATACGCGACGCCCTGCGGGAGATGCTGGCCGAGGTGGATGGACTGCGGGATGACCTGGGCCCTGTGCACAAGTCCCTGGCCCGACGCGCCCAGTCGGTGCGGGACGGCCTCCAGCAGTGCCTGGACGACATCACGCAACTGCTGGAGGGCCACAGCCTGGAGCGGCCGCTGGAGCAGGGGGACGAGGTCTACGTCATCAAGCTGCACAAATGGGGCACGGTGCACCGCGTGGATGAGCGCCGCGGCCGGGCGCTGGTCAACGTGGGCAACACCCAGATTGACGTAGAGCTGGACGACCTCCAGCCCTGGGGGGAACACGTCTGACGGAACAGCAACAACTCACCACGGAGTTACCATGTAGAGAAATGGCCAGTTGCCTCCGAGCGGGGTTAGTGGTAAGCAAAGTTCAGTTTCATTAACGGCGAACGTTTGCTTCGCCACGTCCCGAAAGGAGGTCTGGCCATGTCAGATTGTATCATGGTGGGCTGTGATGTGCACGATGAATCGCTGCTTTT
>JAWOCH010000394.1:0-3482 GCA_046483865.1 Candidatus Brocadiia bacterium
CATGGGTAGAGGGTCATGCGACCTCCAGCAGAACGTCGTTCCAGTCGGCACCGACTCGTTCCGGGATCCGGATGTCGACCTCGAGGCCCTGGAGCAGGGCGCGATGCGCGAGCTTGTAGGCCGCGGCATGCCCGGCCATGTGCCGGTCGTTATCCGCAAAAATCACCAGCTTCTCGGTGCCGGGCGGCCAGCGGAACTCGCCCAGGAGTGCGGTATTCAGAGCCGCCCAGGTGGGGATGTCGTGCAGCATCCGGGCTGCGATTGCAGTCTCGACGCCCTCCGCAATCCCCAGGACCTTCCCGGCCCGGTACAACGGGCAGGCGGCACCAGACAGGCTGCCGCGGGCCGGCAGGATCTTGCGGGCTGGGTCGAGCGGCGCCTTGCGCCCGCCTGGCTCGAGGAACGTAGCGTGGTATGTGAGCCACCTTCCATCCCGGACTACCGGTGCGAGCATCGCCGGCCAGAAGCCCTGTGAGCGCTTCTCCGCGTCGAAATACTCGACCCCGCGGTGCCAGTCCAAGCCAGGCGCGATCTCCAGGCCACGGCGCTCGAGGTACGCGGAGCGCAGGGTCTTGATCGTCTGCGGGCGCAGCTTCTCAGCTCGAGTCGCCGGCCGCTCCCCCGGCTCATCGCTACCCGGCGCCTTGCCGATGATGCCCTCGACCATCTTCGCTGCTTCCGCGAAGTTCACGCCCTTCGCGCACTGCAGCAACTGGAAACCATCGCGTGAGCCGTCGCTGCATGCGCAGTGATATTGCCCGGTGCCGCCGACATCAGAGAACCGATACCGATCCTTCCCATCACCGCAGGGGCACGGCTGATGCTTGCGAACGTTGGCGAATTTCTCGCCCAGCAACTCGGAGATGATCTCGGGCCAGCGACCCTTGGCGTGCTCGCGGATCTTCATGCCGCTGCCCTCCGCTTCGCCCGCTTGATGTTCTGGTGGGTGACCCAGCCCCGGACCTCCTCGGTGATCGGGCCGGGCTCGGTATGGCGAACGCGAGGGTCGTTGGGCCACGCACCGAAACGCTCTCGGTACTGCCAGGCCGCCCAGCCCGGCTTGTACCCCTTCTGCTCGGCGTAGGCCTTCAGGCCCGCCATGAACCGCGCCTTGTCGGCCCAGTCGGTCACGCGGTTCGCACGCTTCGCGTCCAGCTCCTGCAGCTCGGCCTCGTGGGTGGGGATCGGCTTGCCAGGCGGGATCAGCTCGTGCCCGCAGCTCGGGCAGATCCTCGAGCCCCGGAAAACCGTCTTGCAGCTCGGGCAGGTGATGTCCTTCGGCTCCTTGCGCTCCTCCTGAGCCCTCTGCTTGCGCTCCGCGACCGTGGTCTCAGACTCCAGCGACCAGGGGAAATCGTCCTCGACCCGGCCGTGCTGGTCGACGGCACCGGCGTGGTCGATCACGATCGCCTCGGTCTTGCCCTCGAACGGCCGCAGCACCCGGCCGACGGTCTGCAGGTACAGCGTCACGTTGCGGGTCGGCCGCGCCATGACGGCCACCTCGAGCCTGGGAATATCCAGACCGAACGTCGCAACGTAGACATTCGTGAGCACCGTGGTCTGCCCGGATGCGACACGCTCGAGGATGCGCTTGCGCTCGTCGAGGTCGGTCTCGCCGTCCAGGTGCTCGGCCCGCACGCCGGCCCGCAGGAATTCGTCGCAGACGTGCCGGCTGTGGGCTCGGGTCACGCAGAAGACCACGGTGGACCT
Source organism: Candidatus Brocadiia bacterium (assembly GCA_046483865.1). GTDB lineage: Bacteria > Planctomycetota > Brocadiia > SM23-32 > SM23-32 > JAWOCH01. The sequence goes on from JAWOCH010000394.1 coordinate 1,711, forward strand.
ACCCGGCGCGATGCGCAGCCAGTTGCGCACGACGTCACCCACCAGCTGCGGCTGGTCCATACGCTCAGCGAGCGGGCCTTCCTGGTAATCGCCATCGGCCTTCTTGCGGATACCCTCGAGGTCGGGCTTCGTCGGGACGAAGTACCGGGTTGGCACCAGAAAGCCCTCGTCCTGCAGCTCGCGGATCGATCGGGCCTCGACCAGGGCGTCGTAGATCTCACCCAGGCCACGGCCGTCACCGCGGGCCGGGGTGGCCGTCAGGCCGACGATGCGGGCATCGGGATAGGCGTCGAGCAGCTTGCGCCGGGTGGCGGCGATGGAGAGATGGGCCTCATCGACGATCACCAGGTCCGCCTGGGGCAGAGGCATTCGGTTGCGCCGAGCCCACAGCGTATCGAAGCTCGCAACCTGGACCCTGGCGTAGCGGTTCATCGGCTCTCCGGCCATGATCACGCCATGCACGATCCCGGCGCCCTCGAGCACACCGCTGGCCTGGTAGATCAGCTCGCGACGGGGCGCCAGCAGCAGGACCCGGTTGCCCTTCTCGAGCGCCAGGGAAATCACCTCGACGGCCGTCCGGGTCTTGCCCGATCCGGTCGGTGATACCAGCACCGGGCGCCGTTTGCCTGAAGCAAGGCTGCGCCGGAGGGCCTGGATCGCCTGGATCTGGTACTCGCGGAGGGGAGGCAGGCTTACCATGGGGTTTCCTCCTCGGCAAACTCGTTTGCTCCACCGGGCGAACAAAAACCGGCCTCGCCCCCAATACTACCCCCATAGTTACTACTACCTACCCTCCTACTCTCCTTGCCTAAGGAAACGCCCTTGGTTCCGTTACGGTTCTGGCGGACACCCGTGTCCGGGGTGGGGGACACCGGTGTCCGGGGTGGACATATTGTCCCCCCGGACAATTTGTCCGGGGTCTGTCCCGTGGGACGTACCTGGGACACCGGCGGCTGCATGGGCCAGGCTTCGATGTGCAGATGGACGATCGTGGAGCGGCCGACCCGGAACTGCCGCGACAGCAGACCGTGATCCTCCATCTTGCCCAAGGCTCTCCGGACGGTGCGGTCAGATACCGAACACTTCCGGGCAATCGTCGCCAGGGAGGGCCAGCACCCTCGACCGCTATCATTGGTCGCGTCGGCTAGACAGATCAGAATCAGCTTCTCGGTAGGCGGGAGCGTCGTCTCAAACGCCTGGGTAACCAGCTTCACGCTCATGCTGCGCCCCCGTCTTCGGAGGGTTCGACGATAACAATGGTGTGCAGGACTGGGCGGGCAGGCTCGACTCCCGGCCGGGACACAACAACACCCAGCTTGTTGAGCTCACCCAGCGCCTTCTGAACTGCACTGGACGGCAACACCGCAATCGCTTCGACCGCTCCCGGAGCAGGGCAGCATTGCGTCGACTGACCGGCGAGCGCGGTAAGAGCGAGATACACCCGAAACTGGTTAACCTTGTGGAGATGGAAGTTGACCCAAGCAAAGCACCACGCATCGGGATGTCGGGACGACAAGGTCCACTGAGGTCCACGGAGGTCCGGTGCGGTGTTGTCCAATAGTTTGTTCTGTGACATGATTGCTCCCGTAGTTTGTTCTGTGACATGTGGGTAGTACAGAAGGGCGCGGACTTGGTCATGGGTCTGCGCCCTTCGTTTTTTGTGGCTCAGAGCTTCTCCCGGACGATGCACTCGAGGGACTCGACGTAGCGCCGGTCCACCAGCTCCAAGCCGAGCTTGTCGAACAGCTGACACAGCTGCGCTGCGTTGCCGT
>JAWOCH010000410.1:0-2592 GCA_046483865.1 Candidatus Brocadiia bacterium
GACCTTGTCGCCGTTGTTGGAGTTGACCACTACACGCAGGAAGCGGGGGGGCTTCTTCTGCTCCGGAGCGCCCTCGTCGAGGCGACCGGCCAGTTCGCCCGTGCCGCGCTCGGCGGGAGCCGTCTCCTTCAGTGCGCTGAGTCGGTCCAACAGGCGTTCGGCCTCCTCAGCACTGACTTTCCCCTCGGACAACATCTCCAGCACCTTCTTCCTTCCTTCGACCATGGTTGGCTCTCCCATCTTCGTCAGAGCGTTCGGTGTGCTGCGCTGCGGCAGCGATGTTCCCACGTCTGTTCCAGATCCGTCCATCTGTTCTCTCCTTCCTGTTCGCTGGCTGTTCAGTGACAACTCACGTGGACCTTCTCTCCCGAGCTGGTTTCAATGTCCACCCGCAGCCCCCGTAGAGAGCCGAGCAGTCGGCAGAGGTGCAGTGGCAGCATGGCACGCTGGGCACGGCTGGTACTCTCCATGCGCACGAAGGGCAGCACCATCGGGCCGACCACCAGCAGCAACAGCAGCAGCGGCCAGAGCAGAATGGCCGGCACGGGTATCAGCAGTCTGCCGACGCGCACGATGACCAGCACGGGCGGTATCACGCCTGGCCTCCCAGCAGGTTGAGGGCCTGCTCGACGGTGATTTCGCCGGCATCGAGCCGCGCGAGGACGGCCCCCGGCTGCTCGGGGGCCTGGAAGGCGGCGTCCAGCTTCTCCGACAGGGCGTTGAGTCGGTTCTTGACGGTGGGGTAGCTGATGCCGAACAGCTCCTCCATGCGCTTGATGTTGCCGTGCACGCGCACGAAGGCGGTCACGAACGCCTGCTCTTCGAGCGAGAGGCGCGCCAGCGGCGGCAGGCGGAACTCGCCCTCCAGCGTTGTGTCGCAATCCCTGCAGCGGTAGCGCACCGTCTCCATCGGCTGCCCACAGATGGGGCACTTCGGCTGTGGCATCTCGTGGTCTCCTTCTCCCGAGTCAACGGTTAGCATAGCGCCCCGGCGCTAATAAGTCAAGGGAAAGATGACGAAACTTAAGTGATGCACGCAGGTCACTTAAGAATCTTGATAGGTGGGCGAAGGCGCACTGCGGGTTGGGAGGAGTGAGTCGGACTGGAGAACCGCTCAGAGGCGCTCGGCAAGCTCCTCGCGCTGAGCCTGCTGCCAGCGGTAGAAGTCCCCCTGTGCCAGCTCGCCCGCCGCCGCCTCGTCCAGGATGCACACGCTGTCGGGGTGGAGCTGGAGCGCCGACGCTGGCACCATCGCCGTGACGGGGCCCTCGATCGCGTCGCGTGCGACGCCGGCCTTGTGCCCGCCGCTGATCATCAGCAGGCAACTGGCCGCCTCCAGGATGGTGCCCACCCCCATGGTGAGTGCGTAGCGCGGCACGTCCTCCGGGCGGTCGAAGTAGCGCGCGTTGTCCTTGATTGTCTGCTCGGTCAGGATGGCGACGTGGGTTCTGGAGGCGAGCGAAGTGCCCGGTTCGTTGAACCCGATGTGCCCGTCGCCGCCGATGCCCAGCACCTGCAGATCAATGCAGCCCGCTCGGGCGATGTCCTGCTCGTATTGCGCGCACTCCGCCGCCAGATCCTCTGCCAGCCCGTCGGGCAGGTGCGTGTTCCCCGGCTCGATATTGACCTGATCGAACAGCAGTTGGTTCATATAGTGATGGTAGCTCTGGGGATGTTCGGGCTCCAGGCCCACGTACTCGTCCAGGTTGAAGCTGCCGGCGCGGCTGAAGTCGAGCCCCTCCTGCCGATGGGCTTCGACCAGGCGTGCATAGAGCCCCTCAGGGGTGCCCCCCGTAGCCAGTCCCAGAACCATGTCGGGCTTCTCCTGCAGCCGCTCGGTCACCATCTGCGCCGCCTTGTCGCTCATCGCGTCGTAGTCATCTACGATGATCACCTGCATCCTTCGGGCCTCCTTTCGGTGGCCGGCGCGTTCATTGTCCGGCCGCAGTCAGGGAATCCATAACGAGTTCCACGACATCGTCCACGGTTTCGGCCTCCAGGGCTGCGCCCTCTTCCAGGTCCAGGCCGAATTGCTGCTCCAGCTCGGCCGCAAGCTGCACGAGCTGGATGGAGTCCGCCCCCAGGTCCCTGGCCAGGCCGGCGTCGGGCGCTGCTTGCTCCGGGGCGGCGCCCAGCAGTCGCGTCAGGGCCGCGCGCACGCCGGCCAGCACCTGCGACCTGTCGGGGGTACCCTCCGGCTCGCCCGCCGTCTCGCCGCGAGCACTACGCCGCCCCCGGCGCGCCGCCTCGCGGCGCTCTGCGCGTGTGACGCGTGCGGTCCGCCGCAGCATTTCAGCCATGGATTCCGTCAGCTCGCCGCCCCGGCGGGCCATGGCGGCGCGGCAGCTCTCCAGCGCATAGACGGTGCCCACCCCCGTCGTGGGGCGGCCGTCTATGTGCCAGCAGAAGGACGGTATACGGCGAGGAAGGGCGTTGCAGGGCAGCAGATTGCACGCGATGCCTGCTACACAGCCGGGGAGCAGCACGGTCCCCGCGCCAATCTGCGTATGATCGCCTACCAGGGCACCCAGCCGCGCGCGCTCGGTGCCGGCCTGCGCCCCGGCGGCCGGCGCGCGCACGTTGCTGGAATCG
>JAWOCH010000045.1:0-12273 GCA_046483865.1 Candidatus Brocadiia bacterium
TACCGGCCGTGGCCGGCGCGTCCCTCCAAGGGCCTGACGCCGCCCACCGATCAGGTCACTTCGGCTTCTGCCAGGGCCCCGGCGACTTCCGCGATCAGGTCCTCGTCCAGCGTTCGGCGGTGCAGCCTGCCGGGGCGGACGTAGAACAGAACCAGCTCGACCGGCCCTTCGGCCAGCCCGCACGCGCGCGCCGCCATGCCGTAGAGGCCGAGCTGGGGCCAGTAGCGCTCCGGGCGCACCGCGCGGTCGGTCTTGTAATCGAGCACCACCGTCCCGTTCCCTCCCCGCAGCACCAGGTCCATGCTGCCCTCGGCGAACCCTTTGTCGCCGAGCCCGAGTTGGGGCAGCGCGGCCAGCGGCACGCAGAAGGGCACCTCCGTCTCGATCTTGCCGGCGCCCTCAAGCAGCGACAGGAAGTCGGCGTTGGCCAGGGCGTCGGCCACCAGTCCGACGGCTTCCTCTGCCTCGGCGGGGCCGAGGCCCGTCTCGTCGGCAAGGTTCAGCGCCAGGGGCAGGGCGCCCTCGGCCGCGTCCGTGCCCTGTCCCAGCGACAGGCGGCTGATGACCTCGTGGAACAGGCTGCCGATGTCCCGTCCCGCCGGCCGGCCCGGTTGCTCCTCGGCCAGGGGCGCTTCCTCGAACTCGCCCTCCAGGCAGCTTGGCAGCACGATGCGCAGGCCCTGCGAAGCGGCGTCCGCCAGCGCCTGATGCTGTGCGGCCCACTGGCGTCGCTGCTCCAGTTGGGCTTTCGCTTCGGCCGAGTCCTGCTCCGGGATGGGGCGGCGGGCCGGCGTGACGTCCATCAGCTTGCTCCAGCCCCGTGTGTCCAGGTAGTGGACGCCGTCCTGCGACCTGCCGTAGGGCACCTCATCCGGGCCGGCCATCAGCTCGGACTCCTCCAGCAGGCGGTGGAAGGTCGGCCCGTAGCCCACGTGCCAGTCCCTGGGCAGCACCAGCAGGTTCTGCGCCCGCGTGCAGGCCACGTAGAACAGGCGCGTGGTCTCGGCCAGTTCATTCAGCCGCTCGGCTTCGGCCAGGTCCGGATAGTGACGCGTGCTCAGCCCTTTGCCCACGCGCACGGCGACCCGGCCGTCCAGGCGGTCGAACAGCAGCGCCGGTCTGCTGGGCCGGGCCATCAGACTGCGGCCCAGGTCGGGCAGCACCACCACGGGGAACTCCAGCCCTTTGGCCTTGTGCATGCTGAGCAGGAGGACGAAGTCGTCCCCCGGCTCGACCGCGCCCGACTCCTCCTCGGCCAGCTCGGCTTCCTTCATCGCGCTCAGGTGGCGCACGATGGCGCCGAAGGTTGCCGCCTGGCCGCTGAGTGCGCGCAGCCGGCGCAGGAGCTGGTCCAGAGCGGCGGCGCGCTGGCGGCCGGCGGGCTTGAGCATGTAGGACTGCGGCGCCTTGGTCAGGTCGAAGATGCGCCCGAGAAGCACCTGCGGCGGCACCCGATTGCGCAGCCGGTGCCACTCGGCCAGCAGAGCCATCGCCTCGCCCACGGGACCGTCACGGACCTCCGTGCGCAGATAGTTCCACGTGCCGCCGGCCTGGCGGTAGCGCAGCAGGTCCTCGTCGCTCAGGCCGAAGTAGGAACTGCGCAGAGCAGCCACGACGGACGGTTCGTCCAGCGGGTCGTCCACGGCGCGCAGCAGGCAGATGGTCTCCTCGGTCTGCGTGCGTCCGTAGAAGTGCCGGCCCCCGAGAGTGCGGTAGGGCACGCCGTGGGACTCGAGCGCTTCCTCGTAGATGTCCACGTCCGTCAGGGCCCTGAACAGGAACGCGAAACTGCCATAGGACAGGTCTTCGCGCCGCCCCTGCACTTCCAGGCGTCCGTCAACTGCCTCCCGCACGACGCGCGCCAGATGCTGCGCCTCCCACCGTCTGGCACGCTCGGCATTCCAGCCGATGCGCTCCAGGTCGGGATCCGGATGGACGGCCACCACAGCGGCGCCCGCCGTCCGCACCTCGTCCCGGCCGGTCTCCAGGGCCACGTGGCGCGACTGGTAGACATGCTCCTCCTCGGGCGGCTGGAAGGCGCGCTCGAACAGCTCGTTCAGCCATTGGAGCACCGGCACGTCCGAGCGGAAGTTGCAGAAGACCTGCTCCACGCGCTCCGGGCCGAAGAGGTCCTTGAACTGCTCGTAGACCTCTACGTCGGCGCGGCGGAAGCGGTAGATGGACTGCTTGGGGTCCCCGACGGCCATCAGTCGGCCATCCGCCAGGCGCGCCTCCGTCAGGGCGCCGGCGTTCGATCCCTCTGCCTCGCACAGGTAGGCGATAAGCTCCGCCTGCAGCGGGTCAGTGTCCTGGAACTCGTCCACGAAGAACGCGGCGAAGCGCCGGCGGAAGTAGCGCCGCGCGGAGCGGTTGTTCCGCAGCAGCCGGGCGGCCAGGAGCAGCAGGTCCTGGAAATCCAGCGCGGAGCGCTCGCGCTTGCGGCTCCGGTAGCGCTCCAGGAAACCGCCGGCCCACCCGAATACCTCCGCAGCCAGCCGCTGCCCCAGCCGCCGGCAGGCCTGCCAGAATGCCTCCAAGGGGACGCGGGCCTTCTCGCGCCTCTTGCCGAAGCTCTTCAGGGCCGTCTCCAGGTCCGCTGCGGCTGCCTCGTAGGCCGCCCGTCGGACGGCGGCGGCTCCTTCGGCGGCGCAGACCTCCGACGCGCAGCGGCGCAGCAGCCGGGAGTCCTTGTTGCCTCCAGTGGCCATCAGCTCCCTGCAGGCGCGCATAGCGGGCTGGGCCGCCTCGCGGACGGCCACCGTCAGATCATCCAGCTCGCCCTCGGCGGCGGGCAGGTGGAAGCCCGGCATCTCCAGTATCTCCGGCGCGTCAGCCAGGGCGTAGACCAGGCTCCGGAGCTGCTCGACGCGAACGTCTGCGCGCAGCGCTTCCGCCAGTGGCTGCGGGCCGGCGGCCACCTGCTGCTCCATCCAATCGCGCCAGCAATCGTCCCGCAGCAGCGCCGCCGCGTTGGCATCCAGCACCTGGAACTCCGGATCCACGCCCGCCTCGGCCGGCCGCTCGCGCAGCAGCCGGGCGCAGAAGGAATGGATCGTCCCCACGTGGGCTTCGTCCAGCTCCTGGGAGGCATGCCGCGCGCCCTGGAGCTGCTCGGGTGACAGGTCGGCCTGGTGCAGTTTCCGCGTCAGTTCGCGGCGCAGGCGCTCCTCCAGCTCGCCGGCCGCCTTCTCGGTGAAGGTGATGGCGACGACCCGTGCCAGGCGGAACGCCCCGTGAAGCACGCCGTGCAGGATGCGCTCCACCACCAGGGTCGTCTTCCCCGTGCCGGCGGCCGCCTCAACGAGCACCGACCCGTCGGTGCCCTGGACGATACGCTGTCGGATTTCTTCATCGCGCATCAGGACTCACCACGGAGACACGGAGGACACAGAGAACAGCACGAGACTGACCACAACGACAAGATTGCCACGAACGGCCGCATAGGAGAGACCGAGAGATGCCCCTTGCAGTGCGCTTGTTCGCTGTAGTCTGTTCGTTCTTCGCATCCCTGTTGAAGTTGTTGTCGTTCTCCGTGTTCTCCGTGTCTCCGTGGTGGATCTAACCGTCCAGCTCCAGCATGAGCGCCACTTCGTCGCAGTCGGGGAACTTGGGGCAGTTCAGGCAGTCGGTCCAGATCTTGTGCGGCAGGCTGTCTTTGGGGTAGGGCCGGAAGCCGAAGCGTTCGAAGAAGCCCGGCAAGTAAGTGAGGACGAATACGTCGTCCATGCCCAGCTCCCGGGCTTCTGCCAGGCATGCCTCCACCAGCGCGGTTCCGATGCCCCGGTGCTGCTCCCCTTCGGCCACGGCCAGGCTGCGTATCTCGCCGAGCCCCTGCCAGCTCACGTGCAGGGCCACGCAGCCCACCACCCGGCCGTCCTCGCGCCAGACGAGGAAGTCGCGCAGGTTCTCGTACATATCATTCAGCGAGCGGGGCAGCATAAGCTCCCGTTCGGCGAAGTGGTTGACCAGGTGCATGACATCCTGTGCTTCGTCTATGCGGGCCTTCTCAATCATGGTCGGAGCCCTGCAGCTTGAGCCGAGTCAGCAGCACCATGCCCCGCAGTGCGGAGTCCATGGTGGGGAGCTTGACCACATTCAGTGACGGCTGCTCGCGGAAGCCGCCCGTGCGGGCGTTCGGGTCCGGAAGGTAGTAGCTGTTCTCCGGCAGCAGTTGGAGGCGCATCAGGTAGCGTGCCGCCCGCTCGGCCGCCGCCAGGTTGGCCTCCATCTCCAGCCCCATGGCTGCGGCCCCGGCGAACGTGACCAGGTCGTCAGCGGTCTGGTCACTGCGGGGAGGATACTCGTCCAGCGTGCCGCCGACCAGGTCGTCCGCGGGTGCGCTCTGCTCGGTGAGCTGGTGTTGTCGACGGGAGGCGGCCGCCTCCCGGGCGCGGGTCAGGTAGCGTTCGTCGGGCAGGAAAGGGGTCACGTGCAGCGCGGCGCTCACCAGCCAGCGGGCCTGCCGGGGGGTGACCGATGCATTCTCGATGGCGAGAGCGGCGTCAAGCGCCCGCTGCGCCCCTCTCAGGAAACGGGCCGTCCCCAGCTCCCGGTAGGCCAGGGCCAGCGCCAGCGCACCCCGAGCCTGCGCCACCAGCGGATCGGCACCGTCGGGCGGGGTGCTGCGGGTGCCGGACTCCGGGTCGTAGGCCAGGGAGAACGTTCCGTCATCGTCCTGCATGAACAGCAGGAAGTCGGCCAGCGCGCGGATCCACGGATCCGGCTCCGTCTCGCCGGAGGACCGCCGCAGGCGGCACATGGCCTCCAGCACCTGGGCCGACTCCTCCATCTCGCCTGCCTTGTGGCAGGTTTCGGCCCGGCTGGTCACCGCCAGGTGGACCCGGCGGGGATCCAGATCCGTGTACTGCATCGCATGGGCGACGGCGACGCGCAGGGCCTCCACGCGCTCCGTGTCGGACCTCAGCTCGCAGAATACGCCCAGCGCACCTGCGGCCTCTGCCTCCAGTATCAGGCTCTGGCATCCCCCTTCCAGCCCTGTTGCGGGGTCGGTGAACATAAGGAACGACCCGTCCCGTTGCTGCACGCCGACCAGGTAGTCGGCCGCCAGCCGGCAGGAGCGCAGCAGGTTGGGCAGACTGGTCCGCCCGACGGGCACCAGACCGCGCGGGCTGGGCAGGGGCCGCCGGCTGCCGGCAGTGTCGTTGATGAAGCCCTGCGTCTGCAGCCGGTAGACGTCCACCTGTGACCGGCGCCACTGGTGGGCCTCCAGGCCGGCCCGACGGCAGACGGCGCGCAGCATACCCAGGTTGTCCGCCGCCTCCCAGCCCACACAGTCAGCGGCCAGGAAGAACACCGGCTCATCCGGCCGGGCGATCCCCAGCCCGTACGGCACGCCGGTGACCTGCTCTGCGAACATCAGCCGCTTGCCCGCCGGGAACCGTAGCGCCTCTCGCAGCACGTCAACCCGCACCCGCGGCCGACCCTCCGGCCAGTCGCCCTCCAGTCTTTGGGCCACCAGTCGGGCGGCCTCGACCATGCTGTCGGCCAGATTCGGCTCAGCGGCCCTTACCCGCACGCTCGTCTGGCCGGGCCAGTAGGCCGTCACGAACAACGGCGCGCCCGGCCCGTCCGCGCAGGGCTCGTGGTTCGCGGGCTGCCGGCCGTTCCTGAGCGCTTGCAGGGAATCCAGGAACACCCCCAGCATGCACGCCTGTTCGCTGCGCCCCAGTTCCACGGGCCACTGCCCGTCGCGGCGGGGCAGGAAGGCGTCGGCGTCCGGCGGGCGCGCGGCAGGAGGGGCCGGCGCCTGTTGCCCGGCGCTCCACAACCGTCCCCAGCCGATGGTCAGCAGGATCAGTCCCGCCACAAGGGCGGCCATGAACAGCGCCGCCAGCCGGTGCCGGGCGCTTTGTGGGTTCTCAGCAGCCAATGGGGGCCTCTTTCCCGCCGCGTCTTTCACGTCCTTTTCCGGTGCCACTCCAGCGTGCGGCGCAGTCCCTCGCGGAAGCCGACGGCCGGCTGGTAGCCCAGCAGCTCGCGGGCCCGGCCGATATCCGCCAGGGAGTGACGCACGTCGCCGGGCCGCTCCGGCCCATAGCGGGCCTCCGGCGCGGCGCCCACCATCTCGCCCAGTATCTCCAGAAGCTCGTTGAGCGTATGGCGTTCCGCGCAACCGACGTTGCACACCGCTGAGTTCTGCCCCGCCGGCAACTGCGCCTCTGCCGCCAGCAGGTTGGCCTGCACGACGTTGTCCACGTGAGTGAAGTCCCGCGATTGCTCTCCGTCGCCGAAGACCTGGGGGGCCTTGCCAGAAAGCAGGCACTGCATGAATATGGGAACCACGGCGGCATACTGGCTGTTGGGATCCTGGCGGGGCCCGAACACGTTGAAGTAGCGCAGTGAGACCGTGCTGATGCCGTACACGTTGGCGAAGGCGGCGCAGTAGTGCTCGCCGGCAAGCTTGCTGACGGCGTAGGGGCTCAACGGAGCGGGGGTCATGTCCTCGTGCTTCGGCAGCGTGGGCGCGTCGCCGTAGACGCTGCTGCTGGAGGCGTAGACGACCCGGCGCACGCCGCCGTCGCGCGCGGCGGCCAGCACCGTCAGTGTGCCCTGGACGTTGACCCGGTTGGTTGCGATGGGCTGCTCGACCGACCTCTGGACGCTGGCCAGGGCCGCCTGGTGCAGCACGTAATCGGCACCCCGGCAGACCGCCAGCAGGGCATCCGCGTCGCAGATGTCCTGCTCGTGGAAGGCGATCCGGTCCAGCAGACCGTCCAGGTTCTCCCTGCGCCCGGTGGACAGGTCGTCCACCACGCGCACCTCGTGCCCGTCTCCCACCAGGCGCTCCACTATGTTGGAGCCAATGAAGCCGGCTCCGCCCGTCACCACGTAGACTGCCAAAGTCTGCCTCCGGCTGCGGTCTGAGAGGGTCGCCGTGCGCGGCAGTACGGAAATCAGAGTGTAACCCAACGGCCCCGGCGTGGGCAAGCTCGCGCGCGTTGACCTGCCACGCGGGCCTGTGGTATACCGGACGGATGCGGGAAGCTGGGTGCGATGTGTTCTCCGGACAGGAGGGACCACCGAGATGAGAAAAGCGATTGCGTGTGGCGTGGTCGGCGTTCTGCTGGTTACCCTCGGCTGCAGTTCGGCCGAAAGCGTCGTGAAGCCAGGATACGACTTCGGGCAGGTCGAGGCCGTGGCCGTGACCACCGTCGCGGGCCAGCTAAAGAGCGAGGCGGCCAGGAACCAGGTCGCCGACTTCTTCAACATGGAGCTTCTGCGCTACGGCTATGAGCCGGTTGAGCGCAGCCAGGTGAACGCCGTGCTCGAGGAGCTGGACTTCCAGGCCAGTGAGATCAGCAGCCCCGAGAACGTCGCCCGCGCCGGGGAGATCATGAACGTGGACGCGATCGTGATTGTCAACATCCCCGTCTACGGGCAGGAGGTCAACATGACCGCCAAGATGCTGGACGTCGAGGACGGCAGCGTCCTGTGGGTGGCCTCCGGCAGCGGCTCGACGGGACGCACGCTGGGCACGGTTGCCGGCGCGTTGATCGGAGGCGGGCTGGGCGTGGCAGCCGGGGGAGATTCCACCGGCCGAGTAGTCGGCGGAGCGGCCGGGGCCGTGGCCGGCGGCGTCGTGGGGCGGGCCCTGTCCCCCCAGGAGGCCAACCAGGTCCATAAGGTCGTCAAGAAAGTGTGCCGCGAGCTGCCCGCCCGCGGAAGCGCGCTGTGATGGTCAGGCGCTGAGTTCGTCCAGCGGCAGCAGCATTCCGTCCGTGGCAGCGGTCACCTCCAGGCCAAGCTCGGCCCCCAGGTCACGGGCCACATCCTCCGGCCCGGCTTCGAGCATGGTCACACCGAAGTGCGTCAGCACGGTCATGCGGGGCCGGACCTGCTCGACGACTTGTCGCACCTCCTCCAGGCACAGGTGCAGAATCCTGGCCTCCCTGTAGGGCTCGTGGCGCACGACGTTCACCACCAGGACGTCAGCGTCAGCATAGGCCGCGGCCAGGCCCTCCCAGTACTCCGTGTCCGCCAGGAACCCGACCGTCGGCCCGTCCTGCGGGCGCAGCAGCAGGCCGTAGGTCTCCGTCGAGTGGCGATGCGGGGCTGAGGTGGAGAAGGCCAGTGACTCTCCCGGCCGATCGGCGGCGGGGGGAATCGCATAGGTCTTGCCTCCCTCCAGTTCCACTATCTCCTCCAGGCCCTTCCGCACGTAGCGCAGCACCACAGGGTCTTCTCCTTCCAGGCATTCGCGCGGTGCGTAGAGGCGGCCGCGCGGGCGGAACCCGCCCAGGGTCATCGCGTCCAGCACTGCGTTGATGTCCCCGGAGTGGTCAATGTGGGAGTGGGTCAGCAAGACGGCGTCCAGCGACGTGGGCACGACGGGAGGCTCGACGGCTGCGCAGCGCGCCAGGGTGCCCGGACCGGGGTCCAGCACGAGGCGCACGCCCCGCAGGCAGACGAAGGTGCCGGCCGAGCTGCGCAACTGACGGGCCATGACGAAACGCGCCCCGGCGGTGCCCAGAAACCTGATAGAGTCCTCTGGCATGGTGCTGCTCCTCCGGCCGGTGGGCCGTGTCCATTGTAGCGGGCCAGAGGGCGGCTGCGCCAAAGTGCGCCGCCCGGCCCGCAGGGGGAGCAGACGATGTGTGCAAGAATGAGACGGCACGGCGTGTGCAGACGGGGCTATCTGGCTGCATAAGTCGTTGTGCAGTAGTGACTTGCCCTGGCGGGTGGGCAAGCGGTCTGGCGGCACCGTATTTGCGGCCATGGACATCGGGCGCGGTTGTCCCATCCTGAAGTGGCACCAACGCAGCCGCCCGAGGTTGACTCGGAAGAAGCGCAAGCAAAGGGAACGAAAATGAACATTCGGCGCCAGATTTGTGCAGTAGCCAGCGGGGCGAAGAGGAAGGTCCGAGGCCAAGCACTGGTGGAGTTTGCGCTCGTGCTGCCTGTGTTCGTCCTGCTGGTGTTCGGGGCCCTGGAGTTCGGCAGGGCCTATTACGATGTGCACCTGCTGACCAGCGCGGCCCGGGAAGGCGCCAGAACGGGCTCCTTGCCGGGCAAGCTGGAAAGCGACGTGCAGGCCGAAGTGGACGACTTCCTGACGCGGGTGGGCCTGAGTGGAACTTGGAGCACCGCAGTGACCGTCGAGGACCCGAGCGGAACCGTCCGGTCGGGAGGCCTGGCCGACGCCCTCGAGGGTGATCTGGTCTATGTGACGGTGAGCTACGACTTCCAGGTTCTGGTTGGCTCCCTGCTGCCCGGTTTCTCGGGAACTGTGACACTGCACGGTCGGTGCGCATTCCGACACGAGTAACAGACCGGTTGCCCGGTCATGTTCATAGAAGTCCGTGGGTGGCCATCGGACCTCGCGTCCGAGGCCGAAGCGTGAGGGAGGGATCGGCCCGTGAAAAACAGAAGAGCATTTATCTATCTGGGTGCAGGTATCGTCTGTGCTGCGGTGGCAGCCTTTGCTGCCTACAAGCATCTGTCCCGAGCCACTACTCCAGGAGTGCAACCCCCCCGGGAGCGGGTGCTGGTCGCCCTGCGTGACATCGGCTTCGGGGAACCCATCGAGGTCCACGGTCAGGCAGAAGACCCGAACGCCCGCCTCCTTCCCTGGCCACAGGAGTGGCTGCCCGCAGAGTCCATCCGCGGCGTGCGGGACCTGGGAGACACCGAATGGGTGGCCCGCGAGCGCATGGTCAAGCACGAGCCCATCCTGAGGCCGCGCCTGATCGCGAAGGAGAACTTCATCCCCGACGACATGTATCTCCAGCGGGTCCGCGTGCCGGAGGAGGACATCAAGACCGGCATGTTGCAGGCGGGCATGAAGGTGGATGTCCTGGAGATCATCGACAACAAGCCCCGTGAGTTCATGCGTTGCGTGCGCGTCTACGCGGTCGGCAGCCGCAACCGCGTCGGCAAGCCGTCGGCGAGCGAGGGAGAGGTAAGCCCCAACGTGTTCCTGTTGCTGAAGAAGAAGCACCGGCTGACATTCCTGGACGCCCAGCTTGCTCACGAGTTCCGCCTGCTGGAGGCGGCGGGGCCGTGCGGAGACCAGCCTGTTCTGGTCGAGCAGGAGAGCCAGGAAGTGATCCGAACCCGCGAGGCCGAGCGGATGCTGGCCGAAGCGGGGGAGGCGATGGCATCGGGGCGCCACGAGGACGCTCTGTCCATCATGGACAAAGTGACAGAGCAATACGAAGACCTGCCGAAGGTCGTGGCCAAGGCGGCCGAGGCCCGGCAGGAATGCCTCCAGCAGATGGCCGACCAACTGCTTGCCCGGGCCCGGTCGGCTGTGGAGCGGGAGGAGTTCCAGGAGGCGCTCTCCCTGCTGGAGGAGATCGAGTCGGACTGCCCCATGGCCTGGAGTTCGGACAAGGTGCAGAAGGTCTACTCGGCGGCCCAGCAGGGCTCCGATCAGAAGCAACGACTGGCGGAGTTCCGCGACCTGAGCGGGCAGATGCAGGCCGCCCTGAAGGTGGGCAACCTGCCAGCGGCGAAGCAGCGGCTCGCAGAGGCGGGCCAGGTGCTCGAACAGGGCCTGAACGCGGCGCCCAACGGCACCGACCCCGCGCAGGTCTACCAGACTCTGGGCCGGCAGCTCGAGCAGGCCGAGGCCGACTACCGGCTGAACAACCGCCAGGTTTTGGAATCGTTTTTGAAGAGAGGCGAGTATGACCGTGCTCGTGAGAAACTGAGACAGATCCGCGAGGAGTATCCCGAGCACCCGGCCAACGAGGAGCTGGAAGCGATGGTCGAGCAAGCCGAGAGCGCTGGATACGCCAAGCCCGAGGAAACGACTACCGAGGCCAACGATGCCTGAACTGACGCTGTTCGTCATACATCCCAACGAGCAATACTGCCGGGCCATCATCGAGACCTTCGCGCAGTACGATCCCGAGATGGCTCTGGAGGCGATCGCCGACCTGCGGGAAGCGCCCAGCCGGGTCGTTGAGGAGGAGCCATCCATCGTGGTCGTGGGGGTGGACACGCCGAGCGACCCGGCGCTGAAGACCATCGAGAGCATCAACGCCGGACCCGCCGACGTGGGCATCATCGTGGTCAGCAAGGAGCCCAGCCAGGAACTGCTGGTCTCCTGCATGAGGGCCGGGACCGACGAGTTCATCGAGTACCCGGTGGATCAGGGCGAGCTGGGAAAGGCCATGCAGGGCCTGCTGCGGCGCAAGGGCATAGCCAGCAGCGGGGAGGGCACCGTGGTGGGAGTGTTCAGCGCTACCGGCGGGGTGGGCGTCACGTCGGTGGCCTGCAATGTGGCAGTGGGCATCGCCCAGGAACTGCGGGCCGAGAATGCCTGCTGTGTCCTGGACATGAACATGCAGTTCGGCTCGGTGGCGCTGGCGCTGGACATACGGGAGTTTACCCACACCTTGCTGGACGCCGTGCAGGAGCAGGAACGGCTCGATGAGAACCTGCTGCGCAGCTTCATGAGCCGCCATCCCAGCGGGCTGAGCGTGCTGCCCGGGCCGTTGAGTGTGGCGGACCTGGAAGGCATGGACCCATGGGGCGTGCGCTCGGTTATCCGCCTGTGCCGCAAGCTCTACCGCTACACGGTGCTGGACCTGCCCCACGTCATTGACGACTGTTCGGTGGTGGGTCTGGACGAGGCGGACGAGATCTTCCTGATCTGCGACATGGTGCTGCCGTCCATCCGCAACACAATACGGGCGGTGGAGACGTTCCACGAGCTGGATTACAAGACCGAGAAAGTGCGCCTGATTGTGAACCGCTTCTACGACAGCGACCAGGTGTCGCTCGACGAGATATCCGAGCACATCAGCCTGCCGGTGCACTGGCTGGTTCCCTACAGCTCGGAGCCCGTGATTGCCTCGCTGAACTCCGGCCAGCCGGTGGACGAGAGCGCACCGGACAGTCAGGTGGCGCTCAGCCTCATGTCCCTGGCGCAACACACCGCAGGGGTCAAGCCGCGTCCCCGCCGGAAGAAGAAGCGAGGCCTGTTCAGTTGGGCACGCTAAGGGACAGAGCACAAAACGCTGAAGAGGGTGAGATGACATGGCGACCCTGAAGGACAGGATCCGCAAGCTGCGCAAAGGCGAACCGAAGAAGCAGGCGCCCCCGGAGCAGGCCCCGGCCGACAGCGGTGGGAAGGCGCGCCCGCAGCCGAAGAAGTCCCCAGAGAAGCGCTACTCGGTCGGCCGTTCCACCACCTCGCTGGGTCGCGAGCAGTACCAGGAGCTGAAGCGCAAGATTCACCGCAGGATGCTCGACGTGCTCGACCTGAGCATTCTGAGCGAAATGGACGAGGAGGAGGTCCAGCAG
>JAWOCH010000157.1:0-2569 GCA_046483865.1 Candidatus Brocadiia bacterium
GCCGTCCTCGATGTGCTCCTCGGTAACGGCTTGGACGTGGGCGACGAAGTGGGTGGCACCGGCAGCGTCGTGGCCCTCGAACATCCATACGGGTTGGACGATGGGCTCCACCGACGGTGACTGCGGCACGTAGTAAGCCAACCCCACACGGTCCACGATGAACTGCTCTCCGGCCAGGCTCGACGGATCCACATCAGATGGGCCACTGGTCTCCACGTCCCTTTCTGACGGCGGCGGTGAGTGGATGATCCACCAGGCCAGATCCCCCCCGACGATGAGCGGTTCATCGGCAGCGACCTGGACGCGCTCGCCCCCCTTGAGCCTCTCGGGGACGCCCAGCAGACGGTAGCGCTCACCACCATCGGTCACCAGCCACGTGTCGCCGCCCTCTGAAGCCAAGATCCCAATCAGCTGTTCGAAATCACGTTGCGGGACGAACTCCCACTCCGTCACCTCCAACCGCCAGCACCGCGGTCCCAGCTGATCAACCACTGTTCCTTGCACTTCCACATCGTCGCCATCCGCAGCGACCAACGGGCCTACCTGCGCGCCGGTCAGGTCGTAGCATGTGCCCTCCCGTGTCGTGAGCAGCGCACGGACATCGCCTCCCTCCTCGGCCACCAATTTCCTACTCAGCCAGCCTGTCACGGTGATGGGCTGGCCGGCCGACCAATCGGGCGGCAGCGGTCGGTACACCATTGAAGGAGCCCTGGGCGCTGGTACGCGATGGGCCCCCACGATCTCCAGGCGGAACGGGCCCCTGGTCAACTGACCGCTCACCAGTTCGGAATAGGCCTGCTCGGCCGATTTGATCGGGTAGACCTGACCCGGTTCGAAAGCCATGGGCTCATGCAAAGTGAGCCGAGTCACTTCCTCGTTCGGCGCCACAGTGGCCCAGGCGAAGTAGCCCCCGAAAACCGGCACGCCATCCAGTTCGGGGCTGAGCTGCACCATGACACTCGGGGCTATTGCCGGGTCCGTCAAGTCGTAGATGCGGTGGGCACCGTGAATGGGGTGGGCAGCAGGCAGCATCTCGTGCTCGCGCAGGAAGGCCACGGATAGGTCTGCAGCCCGCTCAAGGGAGAGCGGGGGGCCATCCGAAGCCGCTCTGTCCTCGCTGCCGTAGCTGACGGTGTCTGCTCCAGGCAGCTGGTCGAAGTACTCGACACTTCGTGCTCCGGCAAACTGGTAGAAACCCAGGGATCGGCCGTGGGTGCCTACCACGACGAGGGCGTCCTCGGTGTCGATGTCCCGGTAGACGCGCGGGTCGGACAAACCGAAGTCCCGCGCCAGGGCCAGCGCCTCCTCTGGAGTGGTCGGGACGGGAACGGCACGGGCGTGGTAGACGCGTATCTCGGTCGGTGCCCGGGGCAGATCAGTGCCCAGCGTCACGTCGGCGTCGGCCAGCAGATTCGGCGGGACTGATTGGGGATCGGCATCGGCGGCATGGACCAGCCGCGGCAGCGGCGCCCGGCCCTGATCGCCACCCGGGTCCAGCGGTAGGACAATGGCCAAAGCCAAGGCCGCTGCGGCGGCGGCGACCGCCACTCCTCTCCTCACCGTCAGACCCCGTGTAAGAGCACGTTTGACCCTCTCGGCGGCGGACATCCATTGTGCGAGCCAAGATGGGGAGGGTGCCGGCTCTCGATGCAGGCGTGCGGACAGACGTTCCACGAACTCGGGCGCCGGTTCGACGCTTCTGGCGCTCAGCCGCAGGGCGTCGACAATGGGGGCCTCGTCCGGCCTGTGTTCACCGGGCCCGTCGGGTCGCCGGTCGATGTAAGCGTCCAGTCGATGGGCCAGTTCCTCTTCACGCTTTCTCATCTTCATCCAGGCACCTCTCTCTCAGATCGCGGACAGCGCGCCAGACCAGCATCTTGGCCGCGCCCTCGCTGCGCCCCATGACGGCGGCGACCTCTCTGTGCTTCAGCCCGCCCCAGAACCGCAGGCGCAGCGCCTCACGACGGTCGGGTGTGAGCGCATCCAGGGCGCGCCGAACACAGTCCAGCACACCCGTCACAAGGGCCCGTCGCTCAGGGTCGACGGCGGCGGGATCGGCTTGCCCGTAAGCAGCCCCCAGCGGCGCGCCCGGGTTGGCGTACTGTCGCCGGTAGTGGTCGGCGCACTTGTGGCGCGCAATACCGAACACCCAGGCGACGAACGAGCCCCGTCCATCGTAGTCCGGTAACTCCTGCAAGACCGCCAGGAACGTCTGGGCCGTCAGGTCCTCGGCGTCGGCGCGGCTACTCAGGCGGCTGTAACAGTACCGGTACACCTGGTCGACGTAGCGGCGATACAGTGCGTCAAACGCATCGCGGTCGTCTCGTGCGGCCCGGACCAGAGCGTCGTCTTCCACTTCGACTGGTTGTCCGTTCACTAACCTTCCATCAGCGCTGAATCGGGTCTTTCACTACTCATGTCGCACAAGATGGCAGAAGGTAACACCTGGAACCGCTGAAACCTCGGGGTGATGAAGACCTGCTCTGTCTCAGCGCGGTCGCCGACCTGGCGGCTTCCTCTCTGATCCAGAAGCTATTCCGTCGTCAGATCGCGGAATCTGGCAAACGCT
>JAWOCH010000173.1:0-4211 GCA_046483865.1 Candidatus Brocadiia bacterium
TACGTTGGGAAGGTTCATGGCGGACGCTCCGCTCGCATGACGCGGCACTGGTATCGCTCAACCCAATATACACGCTCTGGCGCGCGGTGCAAAGTCCCCGTTCAAGGTCACTCAGAAGTCGCCGGGGACTCGGCGGGCGCCCGGCCCGTCACACGTGGAACATGTAGCCCAGGCCGGCGACTTCGCTCAGGGCCGTGCTGCATTCTCGCAGACCGCTTCTCGGGCGTAAAGCTGGCAGTTTGGATCGTTTCACTCAGATAATTGGATGACCCCGGTCCCCGTCGCGCGCGCTTGCAAGTGCGCAGCTTGCTGCGTAGCATCGGTCTCGGTGCGTTAGACAGGAACGGAGCCCTCTTCGGTGGAGACGCTGTATGGGCGATGACAGAGACGATCAGCGGCTGGCCCTCAGAGGCGGGCTGAAGGCAGTGGGGCAGGTCGAGGGCCGCGGCCGGCCTAAGATCGGCATCGAGGAGTTCATGGCGGTCGCGCGCCGCTTCGGATTCAGCGAGGGCACGCTGCAGAAGATCCGCGCAGCCGTGGAGCAGGAAGACATGGGGGAAGGGCCGTTTCTGGCCAACTACTACTCGGACCTGGACGAGACCTGCGTGCAGGCGTTCGAGCGCACCGCGCGGGAGGTGTTCGGCGTGCGATACGTCATCGGCGTCAGCTCCGGCACCGGGGCGCTGCATTCGGCGTTCGTCGCCGCCGGAGTGGGGCCGGGAACCGAGGTCATCTGCCCCGCCATCGGCTTTTTCGCCACCGCTTCGGCGGTGGTCCAGGCCAATGGCGTGCCCGTCTTCTGCGACGTGGACGAGTCCCTGCACATGGACGCCGGGAAACTGCCCGAGCTGATCAACGAACGCACCGTGGCCGTGGCGCCCACCCACTGGCAGGGGGGCGTGTGCGACATGGACCCCGTCATGGCGGTTGCCCGCGAGCACGGCCTGAAGGTGGTCGAGGACTGCGCGCAGTCCCCCGGCGGCCGATACCGAGGACGCTACGTGGGCACCATCGGCGACCTGGGATGTTTCAGCATCTCCGCTTACAAGATTGCCGGAGGCGGGGAGGGCGGGCTGGTCATCACCAACCGGGAGCGCCTGCACGACCGGGCGCAGGTGGTCGCGGAGAGCGGCGGCCTGTGGCGGCCGGTGCGCTTTGCGCCGCCCCGCTACGAGGGCGAGCTGTTCTGCGGCACAAACTACCGCCTCTCCGAGATGGAAGCGGCCGTGGATACCGTCCAACTGCGCAAGATGGACCAGGTGGTCGAGCGGTTCCGACGGGTGAAGCTGAACATCCTGCGCCGGCTGCGGCCTTTCCGCGGGATCACGCCACAGAAGATCAACGATCCGGAGGGGGAAGTCGGCTACACGCTGCGTTTCTTTCCGGAGACGCCGGAGCTTGCCGCGCAGATCGCCGAGGCGCTCCGCGCGGAAGGCCTGGACTGCGGCGCGCGCGGCCCGGACGGCGCCCCGGACTGGCACCTCTACTCCTACATGTTCCCCGTCACGGGCAAGCGCGGCCCGACTGACGTGAACTGCCCTTACGAGTGTCCCGTCTACCTGGAGGCCGGCGGCCACGCCGCTTACAGCCGCGGCGACTGCCCCGTGGCGGACGACCTTTTCGAGAGGGCCGTGGCGGTCTCGCTGAATCAGTGGTTCACGGAGCAGGACTGCGCGGCCGTGGCCGAAGGTATCAACAAGGTTCTCTCAGCCTACTGCACGCCCGACTCCGACGCCCCGGCGTGGCTCTGACGGCCGCCGCGGGGCTCTGCTTCGGGAAGGAGGAAAGTCCGGATGCCCGTGAAGCAGTCTCTTTGCCTGCCGCTGTACGAACCGGAGGGGATGAACCGGGACGATTTCCTGGCCGAACTGGCGGCCATCGGCTACGCAGCCGTTGAGCTTTGGTTCCGTGACGAGTCCCTGCCGGATCTGGTCGAGACCGCCCGCAGCCATGGTCTGGTTGTGGCCAGCATGTGCGGCCACCAGAGCCTGACCGAGGGCCTGAACAACCGGGCAGACCACGACCGCATCGAGGCGGAACTGCGCGAGTCCATCCGCATCGCCGCCGAGTTCGGCATACCCGGGCTGGTATGCTTCAGTGGCAACCGCCGGCCGCACGTGGGTGAGGTAGAGGCCATAGACGCCGTCGCCGACGGACTGCGCCGCGTGGCGCCGCTGGCCGAGCAGCACGGCGTGAACCTGAACCTGGAGCTGCTCAACTCGAAGGTGGACCACCCCGGCTACCAGTGCGACCACACGGCGTGGGGGGGGGCCGTCTGCGAGAAGGTGGACAGCCCCCGCGTCAGGCTGCTCTACGATATCTACCACATGCAGATCATGGAGGGCGACCTGATCCGCACCATCCGGGAGAACATCCAGTGGATCGGCCACTTCCACACCGCCGGCAACCCCGGTCGCCACGACATGGACGACACGCAGGAGCTGAACTACGCCGGCATCTGCCGGGCGATTGCCGAGACGGGCTATGAGTATTACGTGGGCCACGAGTTCAACCCGCGCGGCGACCTCGTGGAGGCCCTGCGCGCCGCGTTCGAGGTGTGCGACCAGGGGTGAAGCCGCCGGCCTATGGGCAGCCATCACTCTATTGCGGAGGGAGACGGGCTATGGGACGGGTGAGGAGACTGGCGCTGATCGGCCTGCTCCTGTCGTGGCTGTGCAGCGGGGCTGTGAGTGGCGCAGAGCGCTGGGTTCTGGAGACGCGGGAGCTGTGTGAGTCGCCCCTGCCCCGGCCTCGGCGGGCAATGCTGGTCTTCCCACTCGTCGAGGCGGGCAGCGAGGCCGGCGAGATAGGCTGGGGACGCGGGCTGATCGCCGTGCAGGCGATGTGGAAGTCCAGCTTCGGCCCCGAACGGGTGCTGGACACCTATGACTTCACGGTGGTTGACCGCTACTCCGACCAGCAACTGCTCGGTTCCGGCCGGCGGGTGACCGAGAAGAAGATCGAGGCCGTCTGCGCGGTGATGGACACGGAGAACTACGCCACCGGCACGCTGGAGGTGGCGGACGATGGGTTCGTCGCGAGCGTCACCTTCCGGGGCGCGCACGGGGAGAAGGAGCGCGAGTATCGCGGCCCGCGCGACGAGTTGCACCGGCTGCCCTGCCGCATGGCGCGCGACGTGCTCGACTACATGGAGGTCGGCCTCACTGAGGAGCAAGAGCAACACGTAGCCGAGCCGCCGCTCTGCTCGACGGAGCTGTTCGACGAGGTGGCGAGCGCCTTCCACGGCCTGGTCGGGGCAGGCACGGACCAGGTTGGTTCTTGGGATTGTGTTCGCACTGCGTGCCAGACGGACTGGGTGCGGTTCCGGCGGTTGGTTGCCCTGCGGCACGCGGGCACGTTCGCGCAGAAAGACGACGGTTGGGACGCAGTGCGCGAGGAGCCGGGCCATCCGGCGCTGGCTTCCGCCTCAGCCCGGCTGGGGTATGACCTGCTTGCCTGGAAGGCGACCGGCACGTCCCGAGCGGGGCCGGCTGTCGTCCTTGCGTTGCAGTCCAGTCCGTACGCCCCCGAGGCGTACGGCTGGCTGGCGTACGCCCTGGACCAGGAGGGCAGGTCAGACCTGGCAGAGGAGGTGCTGAGCAGGCTGTGCGCGGTCTACAGGGGCAGCCACATCGGTTTTCTCTACCGCGGCCGGTTCATGGTCGAGTACGCCTGGGGTCCGCCTCGGGAACTGCGGGCACGTGGCTGGGATCGCGAGGGGGCACCATACCTGGGCGCCCGTTTCGCGGAGGCGCAGCTATATCTGGAGCGGGCGCTGGAGATCGAGCCCCTCTGCTGGCCGGCACACGAGGAACTGATCTGGGCGGGCACCGGCATAGCTTCCGCCAACATGAAGGCCGACCTTGCATACAGCAGAAGAAGATTCCAGGAGGGGCTTCAGGCCTGCCCGACCAGCAAGCGACTCTACCAGGCGATGATGCACCGTCTTTCGCCGAGAGGAGGAGGCACGGCGAAAGACATGCTGGCGTTCGGGCGCAGTTGTGTGGAGACCGGCCTGTACATGGCCGGGATTCCCGCACTGCTGGCAGAGGTCCACTGGTGGACGGCGGACGGCAAAACGTTCGAGGACCTTCCGGGCTTCAGCGACGAGGACCTTTTCGAACGTCACTTCCTTCAGGACTGGGTCTGGGAGGAAGTCAGCCCGGTCCTTCAGGAGACGATCGAGCGGGACCGCTGGAATTGCGAGGCGC
>JAWOCH010000204.1:0-6488 GCA_046483865.1 Candidatus Brocadiia bacterium
CAGCAGCCAGCCCCGCCACCGGCAGCAGGGAAAGCGCCAGGAAGCCCGCCAACTGATTCGCCGTGATGAAGCTGCCGTGCGCCCGCCCGGACGCCACCCGCCCGCTCAACTGCCCCAGCAGATCCGCCGAACCGCCCAGTGCGGCCTGGAACAGCGCCGGGTCCTGCTCCAGCCACTCCTGCAGCACAGGCACATACAGGAACCGGTGCCACAGTGCATACGCCGCGCCAGCCGCACCGGTTGCCACCAGACAGCTCAGCAGGAAACGGCGACTCCGCCCTTCGCGGGCCAGGCCCATCGCCAGGTATCCGGTCAGCCCGTAGGTCGCCATCAGCCACGTCCAGCGCACCCCGGCGAACCAGTTCTCCGCCATCAAGGACGACGCCAGGCAGATCAGCACGAACGCGCCGAACAGCCACTCGGGCAGGCCGAACTGCGCCTCGAATCCCCGGCCCACCAGGCCCGCCGCCGCCCACAGGAGCCCCGCCGTGACCAGCAGCAGTCCGAACACAGCCGGCCCGACCATGCCGTACTGCAGTCCCGAGGCCAGCGGGCGGCAGGCCACAACCAGCGCCAGCAGGAACAGCGCACCGGCACGGAACGGGAGGGCCGCTTTGTGGGGAGTATCGTCCATCATGGGCGCCGTCGCCGGCGCGGGCATTATAGAGGCCGCCACCGCTGCGGCCAAGTGGAGCGGGCTGAGTTGGGATTCGCGCCAGCTTGCTATATAATGCGCCTCCGTATGGCCGGTCCGACCGTTTCCGCCACACTTCTGAGCGCGAGCGCAACGGGGGAAGCTGTGCGTGAGTGAAGAGTCCACAAGTGAGGCCACCCCGCACGGCAGGGAGCTTCTGCAAGTCGTCCTGGACCATCTGGAGCGGGGGCGGCGCGAGGAGCTGAAGCTGCTGCTTGCGGAGGTCCGGCCCGCCGACGCGGCCGCCCTGATTGAGGAACTCGACGAGGATGACCGGATCCTCCTGTTCCGCTCGCTGGACGTAGAGGCCCGCGCGGAGGCCCTCGGCGAGCTGGAGGAAGCCATGGTCCGCGCCCTGGCCAAGGCCGCCCCCGCCGGCCTGGAGGCGGCCGTGCGACAGATGGAACCCGACGAAGTGGTGGATGTGCTCGGCGTCCTGCCCGAGGAGCAGGCGGACGCACTGCTGGAGCAGATTCCCCGCGAGCAGGCCGCCGCCGCCGAGCAACTGATGCGCTATCCGCCGGACACGGCCGGCGGCCTGATGACCACCGAGTTCGTCCTGCTCTACGGCGGCCTGACCGCCAGCGAAGCCGTCAAGATCACCCAGCGCAGTCGCGAGGCGGAGACCGTCGCCAACGTGTTCGTCGCCGACGAGGAGGACCGCCTCGTCGGCCAGGTGCCCCTGCACCGGCTGGTGTTCGCCCGGCCGGAGGCCGTCGTCGTCGAGCTGATGGAGGAACTGCCGCACACGGTGCTGCCGGAGACCGACCAGGAGGAACTGGTCCGCGCCGCCACCCGCTACGACCTCCAGGTCATCCCAGTGACCGACCGGGAGCGCAAGCTGCTCGGGGTGGTCACCGTGGACGACATCCTGGAGGCGGCCGAGGAGGAGATGGACGAGGACATGTATCGCCTGGCCGGCACCGGCGAGCGGGACCCGGTGCACGCCAGCGTCTATCGCAGCACACGCCTGCGGCTGCCCTGGCTGCTGCTGTCGGTGGTGGACGGGCTTCTGATTGCGCTGCTTGTGAGCCGCTTCACCGGCGCGCTGCAGATAGTCGAGCTGGCGTTTTTCATCCCGCTCATCCCGCTCATGGGCGGCCAGGTGGCCATCCAGGGCTCCACCATCGTGGTGCGTGCCCTGGCGCTGGGTGACCTGGAGCGGACGCGTATCGCCCGGTTCCTGGGCCGGCAGTTCATCATCACCCTCCTTCTGGCGTTGTGCTGTTCGGCGGCCGCCGGCGTGCTGGGGGCGCTGATTGTGAGTGCGGGAGTGCGTCTGATGCTGGCGGTGGGGCTGGCGGTTGCCATTGCCATTGTCTTCGCCGGGATGTTGGGCATGATCTTCCCGCTCATCTTCGAGTCCATCGGCATAGACCCCGCCGTCAGCTCCGGCCCGTTCATCACCATGCTCAACGACCTGTTCTGTATCTCCATCTACCTGGCGCTGGGTGCCCTCCTGGCCGCCCCGCCCGGCTGAACTGCAGATGAACGCGGATGTACAACGGCAACGACAGATACGGCAAAGCAGAGAGCGCAGGGAATCGCAAAGAGTCGTCTCACCACGAAGGACACGGTCGTCCCGCCGTTGCCGTAGTACCTCCGCGTTCTGTGCGTCCTCTGCGGTTCCCTTCCGTTGTTTCGGCGGAGGGCGGCGCCTATAATGCGCGCTCTTCCTTCCAGCGGCTACAGGAGCACCCGATGAAGAAGAACTACATGTTCACCCCGGGGCCGACTATGGTGCCCCACGAGGTCCTGCTCGCCGAGGCAGCGCCGATGATCCATCATCGGACCGCCGAGTTCTCCGCCATCCTCGAGGAGACCACCGAGGGGCTGAAGAAGCTGTTCGGCACCGACCAGACGGTCTACACGGTGATGGGCAGCGGGACCGCAGCGATGGAGGCCGCCGTGGCCAACGTCTGCTCGCCCGGCGACACGGCCATCTGCGCCCCGGCCGGCAAGTTCGGACAGCGCTGGGCCGACCTGTCCGAAGCCTACGGGTGCAAGGTGGTCTCGGTGGACATGGAGTGGGGCGAGTCGCTGAGCGCCGACAGACTCGCCGCCGCCCTGGAGGCCAACCCCGAGGCACGCGCCGTCTACATCACCCAGTCGGAGACCTCCACCGGTGCCCTGACCGACCTTGAGGCCGTCGCAGCGGTCACACGCGAGACGGACGCCCTGCTGGCCGTGGACGCCATCACGGGCATCGGCGTCCACCCGGTCAAGATGGACGAGTGGGGCGTGGACATCGTGGTGAGCGGTTCGCAGAAGGGCTGCATGATACCCCCGGGGCTGGCGTTCATCGCCGTCAGCCCGCGCACCTGGGACGCCGTCGAGGCGTGCACCTCGGCGCGCTACTACCTTGACCTGGCCGCCATGCGCAAGAGCTGGCAGAGGACGACCACGCCGTGGACCGCCGCAGTGTCCCTGGTGCAGGCGCTGCGGAAGGCGCTGGAGATGATGTTCGAGGAGGGGATCGAGCAGATCCACGCCCGCCACGCGCGCCTGGCGGAGGCCACCCGCGCCGCCGTCCGGGCCGTCGGCCTGGAGCTGGTGGCCGACACGCCCGCCAACGGCGTGACGGCCGTCTGGGGCCCCGAGGGCGTGGACACCGGCGAGCTGGTCGCCCACATGCGCGCGAGCTACGGCGTGCAGATGGCCGGCGGCCAGGCGCACCTGAAGGGCCGCATCTTCCGCATCGGCCACATGGGCTACGTCAGCGAAGAGGACCTGCTCGTCGCCGTGGCGACGCTGGAGAAGGGGCTGCGCGACATGGGATACGAGTTCGACATGGGCGCCGGGCTCGACGCCGCACGCGATGTGCTCGGATAAGCCTGATGTAGCTCGGCCGCCCCGTGGGCTCCGAAGTTCCGCCTCCGCGGGACGTAGTAGGCTCGGCCGGGAAAACACAGGCGAGGGCGCCTGTGCTACATAAGCGGGGCAGCCGACTCAGCCGACGATCTCCACTGAGATGTCCAGCGCGGGGGCGGAGTGCGTGAGCGCGCCAACGGCGATGCGGTCGGCGCCGGCGCGGGCGTAGTCGGCCGCGTTCTCCAGCGTGATGGCGCCGCTGGCCTCGAGTTGAGGCCTGTTCCCGCCCGCGCGCCGTGCCATCTCGGCCGCTTCCTCGACCCGGGCGGGCGTCATGTTGTCCAGCAAGACGATGTCCGGCCCGGCGGCCAGGGCGGCCTCGAGCTGCTCCAGGTTCTCGACCTCGACCTCTATGGGCAGATCGGGGCATTCCGCCCTCGCCTGCTCGACCGCGCGGCCGACGCTGCCCGTTCCCATCAGCGCCAGGTGGTTGTCCTTGATGAGCACGGCTGAGGCCAGGTCCATCCGGTGGTTGCGCCCGCCTCCGCAGCGGACGGCGTACTTCTCCAGCGCGCGCCAGCCGGGGGTGGTCTTGCGCGTGTCGTAGACGCCCGTGCCGGTGCCGGCCACGGCTTCAACGAACCGGGCGGTGAGAGTGGCCACCCCGCTGAGACGCTGGAGCAAGTTCAGCATGGGGCGCTCGACGGCCAGCAGGCTGCGGGCCGGGCCGCTGAGGCGGGCAACGACGGTTCCGCCACTCACCCGGTCGCCGTCGGCAACGACCGGCTGCAGGCGCAGTTCCGGATCCAGCCTGCTCGCCAGGCGCGCCGCCAGCGGCAGGCCGCAGATGACCCCTTCCACCCGCGCGCGCACGTCCCCCCGCGCCGTGCGCCCCTCGGCGATCAGCGCCCGTGTGGTGGCGTCCCGTTCGGCTGCGTCCTCGCTCAGCGCTGCGTCCAGCAGCCAGTCGTAAGCTTCCCAGTCCATCGTCTCGTCTCCCTGAATCACGGCTCCGGCGGGTGGCGCTGCAGATGTCCGTAGCCCGGCGCGGCGAGCACCCGGACGGCCGCCGGGCGCATGCTGATGCGCGCCGGCAGCATGCCGGCCGCTTCCCCGTCCAGCTCGTAGGGCACCTCGCCTGCCTCCGACCGCACCACCAGCTCGCGCCCTCGGCCGTAACGTGCGTGCCGGCACAGGTGCAGCGCGCGCAGCAGCCCG
Organism: Candidatus Brocadiia bacterium; assembly: GCA_046483865.1. Taxonomy (GTDB): domain Bacteria; phylum Planctomycetota; class Brocadiia; order SM23-32; family SM23-32; genus JAWOCH01. Next base: position 4,724 of record JAWOCH010000204.1, read on the forward strand.
CAGGCGGTCAGCCGGGGCACGTCCAGCAGGCTGCGCAGCCGCAGCGACATGGCATCCAGCAGGCCGTCGTGCGGCGACGCCGCGGGGGTCATCTCCATCGGGCCGCCATAGCTGTGGGTGTTGCCCACGCTGACCTGCACGGCGCCTGAGGCGAACGGCCGCCCGTCGAGGTCGGTGGCGATGCGGAACTCGGGCATGTCGAGAACGCTCCGGATCACGTAGGGCACGTAGTTGAGTTGCGTCAGTGTGTTGCCGCGCGCCTCGTGGATCAGCCGGACGATCTGCGCGTCCAGCCCGGCGCCGAACATGCAGATGAACCGCCGCCCGTTGCACAGGCCCATGTCGAGCGTCAGTGGCCGAGCCCTGAGCAACTGGCGCGCGGCAACGGCGGGCCGGCGGCTCATGCCCAGCTCCTTGGCCAGCACGTTGCCCGTGCCGGCGGGGATGACCGCCAGCGTGCAGTGGTCGAGTTCTGCGCCGTTGAGCAGTTCGTTGAACGTGCCGTCGCCGCCGAAGGCCACGGCCAGGTTGCGGCCGGCGTCCAATGAAGCGACCGACTCCCGCGCGTGCCCCGCCCCACGGGTGACGACCACCTTCATCTCGCGCGCCACGTGGCGGAGCGTTTCCGCGACGCGCTCGGCGCGCCGGCCCGCCAGGCCGCGGCCGCTGGTGGGATTGGCCACGATGAGAAGGCGATCGAACTGCCGCATGTGAACGACCCCCGCTGCCGGCGCGCGAGCGGGATGATAGCACACGAGTTGCACCGCCCACAACCGGCCGAGGAGGCCCTTGACCGCCCGCCAGGCGGATGGTAGGGTACCGGCGTGGGCGGATAGCTCATCTGGACAGAGCGCTTGCCTTACAAGCAAGAGGTGCCGGGTTCGAACCCCGGTCCGCCCACCAGCCTTTCGCGCCGCGAAAGGCTGGTAGAGCAGGAGAAAGTAGAAAGGAGAGAGTAGAGAAGGACAAACGACGCCGCAGTCACCAACCGGCGCCCGGAAGTCGGACGGTCTTCTCCTGCGGTCTACTCTCTACTATCTACTCTCCTACCTGCGCGTACCATAGAAATGGCGCAGCCCCCTCTCGCCTGCTCACCTGATCCGCCGTTCTCCCGCCTCAACCATCCCGCCACTCCAGCACCACCATCGAGTGGGGCGGCAGCTCCAGCCGGTGGCCGGAGGCGAAATCCGCCACTTCCTCCTGCCGGACCCGCACCTGCGGCTCGCCGTTCTCGTATTCGTTGTTCGCCGTGATGCTGTCGGCGCTCAGCCACCAGGCCGTCGCCCCGTCGCCGGCGTCTCCGTCGAAGACGAGCTGGACGGGATGGGCGTCGGTGGTGTCCAGGTTGAACAGGATCAGCCCCCGCCGCGCGCCCTCCCGGAAGCCGTAGCTCCACAGCGCCGGCACGTCCCCGTAGGTCAGCTTCTCCTCGCGTGAATCCTCGAAGTAGCCGGTGGCCGCGAACTCAGGCCGGGCACCGGCGTGCTCGGTGTGCACCAGGTCCCCGCCGATCACCTCGTTGGCGATCTTCTGGGCAAGGAAGATCGGACGGTATCGCTGCTCCCGCCGGATGCCGGGCACGAAGCCCCACAGCTTCACCCCGTGGAAGAAGTTCTTCTGGTTCAGGTTGAACTGGCACTGGGTACGGATGCCGCGCTCGCGCATCATCAGCAGCGCGTCGTTGATGATGTTGATGCCCCCGCCGATCGAGGCGATCACGCGGTTGCGCCTCTCGATGGGCACGCCGCCCTCGTCGGGCCAGGGG
>JAWOCH010000399.1:0-2783 GCA_046483865.1 Candidatus Brocadiia bacterium
GCTGCTCCATCGCCTGCACGAGTTCTTCATTCTGCGCAACGCGGCGGAAGTCCGGATGCTCCAGTATCTCGCGTATCTCGGGGCGCTGGCGGAGCTTGCGAGTGACCTCCGGATCCTGCCGGGCAATGCGCAGGAGCCGCAGCACGTCGGTGAGCAGGAAACGGTCGGCCGGGTTCACGTCGGTGACCATCCGCCGCAGGCCCGACGCCCGCGCCATGCCCACCAGGCGTCCCTCCTGCTCGGGGAACGCCTTCACGATGCTGTCCGCCACGAACAGGATGATCAGCACCGTCACGAATCCGGACAGCGCACCGACCAGCGCGCCCAGGTTGCGGTTCCAGCGGTGGGTAACACCGAGCCGGGTCTTGCCGAACTTGCGGTTGATCGCCCAGGCGCTGACTCTGAGCGAAGCGAAGATCAGCACCCCCGCCGCCAGGCGCCCCAGCAGGTAGCTGGGACCGGCCGACACGTCCCACCGCCGCGCGAGGAGGCCTCCCAGCGGCCCGCCGAACGGCGCACTGCCCACCACCGCCACTACCAACGCCACCAGACCCAACAGGTTGTAGAGCGCCCCGCGGAAATACCCCCAGATCGTGGACAATACAATCACCAACACCAGCAGGAAATCAGCCATAGCACCCCGCCCTTCCCCACCAGGAGCCACGGAAACGCCAAGTGATGATAGCCCACCGGGCGCCCTGGCGACAACCGTTATGCAGGCCAGGGACCGGTCGGGCCGGCTTCATTGCGTCCCGGACTTGGATATCGCGAGCCGCGTTCGTATAGTACGGGACTGTCACTGAACGGTCCTGAGACAGACGTGGGGAACAGAAGTGATGAACCGATCGCGCAGGCGGGCCCTGGGCCTCGGCGCAGTCCTGGCGGTCTGCCTTGGGCTGCTTACAGGCGCCGCGCCGCAGGAATCCGGCGAAGAGGCGGCGCCCCCACGGCGTTCCGAGCTGACGCCGGAGCAGGCATACGCCGAGATAAAGTCCCAGCTCAGCCTGCACCTGGAAGAGCACCTGTTCCCGTTCTGGCGCAACAGCATTGACTTCCGCCACGGGGGCTTCACCAACAGCCTGAAGCGCGACGGTTCGGTGGCCGACGGGCGGAAGATGCTGGTCGGTCAGGCGCGGCAGGTCTGGACGTTCGCGCGGATGTGGAACGAAGGCTACCGCATCCCCTGGATTTACCAGGGCCTGGTGGGTGGCATGAACTTCCTGCACCAGAAGGTGCGCGACAAGAAGCACGGCGGCTACTTCTGGGAGGTGGGCCGGCAGGGCAAACCCATCAATGAGAGCAAGCAGACCTACGGACATGCCTTTGCCATCTACGGGGCCGTCGAGTTCTACCGCGCCAGCGGCTACCCCGCCGCCCTGAAGATGGCGGAGGACACGTTCAACGTGCTCGAACGCCACGCGCACGACGACGAGCACGGTGGCTACTACGACGTGATGGAGCGGGACTGGACGCCGAAGCCGGACGGGCGTAACAAGAGCACCAACACGCACATGCACGTTCTGGAGGCCCTGACCGAGTTGTGCATGGTCACCGGCAAGGATCGGCACAAGGAGCGCCTCGCCGAGGTGCTGGACCGGCTGATCGAGCATGCCTACCTGCCGGAGTATCACTGCACGATCGAGGCGTTCAACCCGGACTGGACGCCGATCCGCACAGGTCCCGGCGCGGCCAAGAACGACCACACCTCGTACGGTCACAACGTCGAGCTGGCCTGGCTGATGCAGCGCGCCGTGCAGGCGCTCGATCAGCCGCCGGAGAAGTACAGGGAGATCGGGCTCAACCTGATCAACCACGCGATCCGCTACGGGTGGCACCCGCAGGCCGGCGCGCTCCAGTCCAGCGGCCCGTGGCGGGGGCCGGCCACGAACTCGACCATTAGCTGGTGGATGCAGGCCGAGAACGCCATCGCCCTGGACTGGGCCTGGCGCACCACCGGAGATGAGGGCTACCTGCAGGCGCTCTACCGCCAGGTCGCCTGGATCCTGTCCCGCCAGGCGGACCTGCGCTACGGCGGCTGGTGGGACAGCCTGACGCCACAGGGGCGAGTGAAATCAGATAGGAAGGCGCACGGCTGGCACACTGCCTACCACGAAGTGCGCGCTTGCCTGAACATCACCCGCGGCTGGGGCGGCACCACCATGGGCGCAACGGAGGAGGAAGGCACAGAAGATGACGCAGCAATCCCTGAAGGTCAGACGCGCTGATAGGTCCGGCAACGGCGTGCTCGTCGAGGCCCACCTGGAAGACCACGCGTGGGTTGTGCAGTTCATGGCTGAGCCCCGCACCAGCCCGCAGGCACTCTGGTTTCACGTGGAGGCGGAGGGGGCCGGCGACCGGAGGGTACGCTTCCTCTGGCTGAACGCAGACTCGTGCCTCGGCCTGCACAGCCCGGAGCAGCTCGGGCAGGTCCACCCAGTGGTGAGGGTCAACGGCGGCGACTGGCAGCGCGTGCCCGGCGAGGTGTTCGAGCGGCCCGCGGGCGGCCATCTTCTGGGGTTCACAACGCCCTCGAAGTGCCGACAGGCCGCCGCCGCGTTCTGCTATCCCTACACACCGGCGGACCTGTCGCGGACGCTGAAGGCACTGCGTGCGGTGTGGCGGCGGGAGCCGATCGGTCTGACCGGCGCCGGCCGCCCGCTCCCGCGGCTCCGCGCCGGCGCTGCGGAAGGGCCCGGCGCCTATATCGCCGCCCGCCAGCACGCCGGCGAAAGCCCTGGCTCCTGGGTGCTGGACGGTCTGCTGCGCGCCGTGGCGGAGGGAGG
>JAWOCH010000430.1:0-4694 GCA_046483865.1 Candidatus Brocadiia bacterium
GGTCGGGCTTGACCGGTATGTAGCCGACATCAGCCAGCGTGATGCCGAGGTTCTCGATGGTCCGCACGTCCACCGGAGTGATGAGTTTCACCTGCGAGTCGAAGCTGACCAGTCCCGCGCTGCGCACCATGCAGGCGAGGGAGTCGCCGGTGGACAGATAGGAGACGTCGTTCTCCGAGACGAACGTTTCGAAGTGGAAGCCGCCCTCCCCCGCCACCCCCACCAGGCCCGTGCCGGCCGGCACGTACATGCCTTCCCAGGCGGCGGGAGTCCACTCGGCGTCGGGCGGGGGGAACTGGACGAAGTCATGCTGCGGGGCGGCCACTTCGGCCTCCAGCCAGTGCAAGTTGACCGCCACGCCGTCGTGGGGCGCCTTCAGAGTCAGCCGGCCCAGCCGCTCCTGCAGTTCCTGAAGCTCCTGCCGGAGGGATTCCGCCTGGCGGCCCAACATGCGGTATAGAGCGGCGTCCTGGGCCAGCGCGCTCCGCAGACGCACCTCGACCTCCGCCAGACGGTGGCGCGTCTGCTCCGCCTTGCGGCTCAGACGATCATTCGACATGCGGACCAGCGGCTGGCCCCCGCGCACCTGCTGACCGGGGCGCACCAGCACCTGCTCCACCTGCCCCTGCACGGCGGCGCGCACGACGGTCGCCTGCTCCGGCACCACCACGCAGGGCGCCTCGACGCTGTAGTCAATCGGCACCAGGCACAGGCCGGCTATCGCCGCCGCGAGCACCACCAGCACGAGCAGGTATCGGCTGCGCACCTTGCCGCGGCTGTACTGCTGTGCCAGACGCTTGCCGCGCCGCCACATGGGCACCAGCACCATGCCGTAGAGCGACGTGGCCCACATGAACACGCCCAGCGGCTCGAACAGGCTGTAGAGGAAGAAGCCGATCGAGAGCACCAGCACCAGCTTGTAGACGATCCGCACGCTCCCATAGAGCAGGTAGATGTGCCGCTCGTCGCCGACGCTCTCGGCCTGCTCGGGCTCCAACCCCAGCAGGTAGCGGTCGAACAGCCGCCCGAGATAGCCTTCGGCGTTCATCCGCAGGTTCGGCATCTCCAGCAGATCGCTCAGGATGTAGTAGCCGTCGAAGCGCAGCAGCGGGTTGGCGTTGAACAGCACGGTGCTGATGCTGCAGGCGATCATCGTGGTGTAGGCGACGTGCTTGACCATGCCCGGCTCGGAGGAAATCCAGATGAGCGCAGCCAGGGAGGCCATCAAGACCTCGACAATGATGCCGGAGCTGCTGACCTTGATGCGATCCCATTTGTCGGGCATCAGCCAGGCGTCGGAGGTGTCGGTGAACATGCAGGGCTGGAAGACGAGGAAGGCCGGCCCGATGGCGTGCACTTCGCCGCCGTAGAGCTTGCAGGCGAGCCCGTGGCCCAGTTCGTGGAACAGCTTCATGCCATAGACTACGCCGCTGAGTATCAGCAGGTTCCAGCCGCTCAGCAGGGAGAACGCGTCCGCCGCGAGCTGGGAGAAGTTGCCTACGATGATCCAGAGCCCGGCGGCCGCCAGCACCAGCCACAGGGCGAAGAAGAACCGGTTCCACACCAGGCGGAACGCGGGCAGCAGCCTGTCCAGAAACCGGTCGGGATCCCAGACCGGGATGGTGATGAACAGGTAGTTCGACAGCACGCGGCGCAGCTTCTGGCGGTGCATCTTGCTCTTCTGCTCCGCCAGTCGGGGCACGTCGCCCATGCCCTTGCTCTTGAGCAGACCGGAGCCCTGGAGCTGGTTGGCGAACTTGTATATCTCGAACGCGCTGACTTCCTGGCCGGTTTTGTCGCGCAGCTCGCGCTGTATCTGCTCCACCCCCATGCCCCGCTGGAAGCAGTGCAGAACGATGTATTCCGGCTCGCGCAGGCGGAAGTAGTTAGTGCTCACCGGGTCCTTGGCCACGTAGCAGAGCTTGCCCCGGTAATACTGGGGCACGAACTCGATATCCCTGCGGACGGGCGGCGGTTTCTGCTCGGTGACGTTCATGGCTTCGGCTGGCTGTTCAGTCCTGCACGGGCTGGAAGCGGACACGGCACTCCATGCCGGGCTTCACCGTCTCGGTGCCCGGCTCGACCAACACCTTCACGACGAAAAGCCCGCTGCTGCTGTCCACGTAGGGCGACACGACGTTAACCCGGCCGCCATAGGTCTGCTCGCCGGTGGCGGGGAACACCACGGCTGCCTGCTGCCCCGTGGCCACGCGCGGGACGCAACTCTCATCCAGGCGCACGCGGGCCTCGATCACGTGCGGGTCCATCACCTCAACCAGCGGCTCGCCCACCTGCGCCATCTCGCCCGGCTCTATCCACGTGCGCGAGACCACGCCGTCAATGGGCGAGCGCACCACGTAGTCCTCCGCCCGAACGCGGTAGTACTGGAGCTGCTTCTCGGCCAGTTCCTCAGACCGCTCCAGCTCCGCCACGTCTAGCCGTGCGGAGTCCATTTTGAACCGTGCCTCGTCCAGTTCGCTCTCACTGATGTCCACGCCCGGCTCGAGGGACTGGTTCCGCTCGTATTCCCGCTTGAGCCACTCGTGGCGGGTCCTGGCGGCCTCGATACGGGCCTCGAAGTCCGCCTCCACTTCGGCGGTGGCGATGCGCGCCTGTATCAGGCCGTCGTCGAAGCGCACGAGCACCTGCCCCGCGCGGACCGCCTCGCCTTCCTCCACCAGAACGTCAGCGACGACTTCATCAAGTTTCGAGGAAAGCGTCGCCCGCGTGTGGGGCATGGTCGTGGTGGGCCAGAGGGTCTGGCAGAACTCCGACTCGCCCGGCGTGGGTTCGGCCGGGGCCGACGCCGCCAGGGCCGTCAGGCCGCCGACCGCCAGGAGCACTGCTGCCGTGATATACCGCATGGGTTAGCATCCCTGAATCTGCCCGGGGAAGGCCCGCCGCAGACACCCTCCGGCGACCGGCGGGGCCGTTCCCGTTGTCTTAAAAGCCGTGCTCACCGGGGGTTTGGCAAGAGAATGATGATGCCCTTTCGGGCCGGTTCTGTCAAGCGTGCGGGGCAACGGCAGACGGTTGGAGTGGGCCGGGCTGACCGCTATACTCTGTATTCTACGGACGGATCGAGGCCGTCCGTCTGCCATCCGTAGTCAGTCCGGGAGTGAGAACGGGATGTCCCCCCTCGCAGAGATGCTCCGCCGGCGGCGCTGCCAGCGGGATGCGCAGAAGGCGGGCCGGCTCGAGCCCGAAACGGGCGAGCTGGCCGACGCCGCCCTGCCGACCCGCCTGGCCCGGCTGCGTGAGCGGCGCAGCCGGGGCGCCGCGCGAGATGAACTGCTGCCCCAGGTGTTCGCCCTGGTGCGGGAGGCCTGCCGACGGGCCATCGGCATCCGGCAGTACGACGTGCAGATGGTCGGCGGAGCGGCGCTCGCGCGGGGCTGCGTGGTCGAGATGGCCACCGGGGAGGGCAAGACGTTCGTTGCCCCTCTCGCCGCGGCGCTCTACGCCCTGGACGGGCGCGGCGTCCACGTGCTGACGGCCAATGACTACCTGGCCGGCCGCGACGCAGAGCTGCTGGAGCCCGCCTACCGGGCGCTGGGGCTGAGCACGGGCGCCGTGCTGGCCGATACCCCGCCGGCCGAACGGGAGCGGGCCTACGCGGCGGACGTCACCTACACGACAGTGCCCCAGCTCGGGTTCGACTTCCTGCGCCAGTACTTCCAGCAGGCGCCGGACGCCCTGCGCCGCCGCGACCTGTGGAGCTACCTGCACAGCGAGATCAAGGGCGACTCGCAAGAGGAGCGCTGCCTGTGCGGCCGGCACTTCGCCATACTCGACGAGGTGGACAGCATACTGATTGACTACGCCCGGCGGCCGCTGTCCATCAGTGTGCAGGCGGACAGCCAGCGGCCGGTGGAGGTCTACCACGCCGCGCGCCAGTTCGCCCTGAACGCGCTGCAGGAGGATCGGCACTTCGAGGTGGACCGCATCCGGCGCAACGTCGAGCTGACCGAACGGGGCAAGCGGGAGGTGGGCCGGCTCCAATCCGAGTATGGCTACCTGCGCCAGATGGCCTCAGAATGGGAGGCCCGCGTCGAGGAGGCGCTCTCGGCGGAGCTGTTGTTCCGGCGGGGGGAGCACTACGTGCTGCGCGGCGACCAGGTCATCCTGGTGGACCAGACGTCCGGCCGCCTGATGATCGGTCAGCACCTGGGGCGTGAGCTGCACCAGGCCCTGGAGACCAAGGAGGGGCTCCAACCCAGCCCCCGCCTGCAGGCCGCCAAGAGCATCACCGTGCAGGCGCTCATCCGGCCCTACCGGCACCTGGCGGGCATGACGGGAACAGCCTGGGAAGAGCGCCGTGAGTTCCGCAGCGTCTACGACATGCCGACGGTGCGCTTCCGCCCCCGCCTGCCGCTGAAGAGGGAGCGGCAGCCCGACCGGATCTTCCCCCAGTCCGACCAACGCTGGGAGGCCGTGGCCGAAGAGGTGGCCGGGGCACACGCCGAGGGCCAGCCGGTGCTGATCGGCTGCCGATCGGTGGAGAAGTCCCGGCGCCTCAGCGAGATGCTCGACGAACGCGAAGTGCCGCACGAGGTGCTCAACGCCGTGGATCACGCCCGGGAAGCGGAGATCATCGCCGGCGCCGGCCGGCGGGGCGCCGTGACCGTGGCCACGAACATGGCCGGACGGGGGGTCGAGATCAAACTCGGCGAGGGCGTCGCCGAACTGGGCGG
>JAWOCH010000046.1:0-9636 GCA_046483865.1 Candidatus Brocadiia bacterium
CCGTGGCCGCGGTGGTGCTGCTGGCGCTGAACTTCCATCAGTACTTCGACATGCGCTGGACCACGCTCAACTGGATCAGCCTGGGCCTGATACCGCTATTGGTCGTCCTCTGCGGGTTCCTTTCCCGCCGGCGAGTCTGTAAGATGCAGGAAGAGGAACAAGCCAAGGGGGAGGACGAGAACGATGAAGAGCCGTAAGGGACGGATGGCATTGGTGCTGGCCCTGGCCGTGGGGGCGGTCTGCGCGATGGCACCGGCCGAACAGGGGGAGCCCGACACGCCGGACGTGATGGAGATAGTCCGCAAGGCAAACCAGGTCGCCTACTACCAGGGCGGCACGGGCCGGGCCCGCGTCAATATGACCGTCACCAACGCAAAGGGCAACGTCACGGCCGAGCGGGAGCTTGTCATCCTGCGCCGCAACGTGGGCGATAACCTGAACCAGAAGCTCTACGCCTACTTCGAGCGCCCGGCCGACGTGCGCGGCACGGTATTCCTGGTCTGGAAGAACGCGGAGAAGGACGACGACCGGTGGCTCTACAACCCGGGGCTCGATCTGGTCAACCGCATCGCCGCCACCGACAAACGCACCAGCTTCGTGGGGACGCACTTCTTCTACGAGGACGTCTCCGGCCGCAGCATCAACGACGACGAACACGAACTGCTGCGCACCACCGAGAACTACTATGTGCTGCGCAACACACCGAAGAACCCGGACCTGGTCGAGTTCTCCTACTACGAGATGTATATCCACCGCGATACGTTCATGCCCCTGCACGCCTATTACTACGACGCCAACGGCGAGAAGTACCGCGAGTATCACGTGCTGGGCTGGGACCAGATCCAGGACTACTGGACCGTCACGAGGGCGCAGATGATTGACCTGCGCGAGCAAGGCCCTGAGAAGGCCCAGACCGTCGCTGAATACTCCGACATCGAGTACGGCATCGAGCTGCCCGAGGACATTTTCACGGAGAGATACCTGCGGCAACCCCCACGCGAACACCTGCGATGAACCGCCTGGCCCCCCTGGCACTGGCCGCCGTGCTGCTTCTGGCGCCGGAGGCCGAGTCCGCCCGGGAGGAGCCGGCCCTGCCCCCGACGGGAGGCGAACCCGCCCTTCCGCCGGCGCCCACCGACCAGGAGCCCTCCGCACCGGCCGAAGCCCCGCCCGGATGGTCCGAATGGCTGGACGAACGGCTGGCAGGCCTGCCGGTGCCGCTGCACGGCTTCTGGGAGACGCGCGCCGGCCTCCGATACGTCGAGGACAACGACATCTCCCGCGACGCCACTCTCGGCGAGATGCGACTGCAGCTCGAATCCGACCCCTTCTGGCGCGGCGTGCAGTTCAGCTTCAAAGCCGATCTGCTCTACGACGCCGTCCTGCGCGAGGCCCTGGTCGAGTGGCGCGAGGCGAACCTTGCCTTCTCGCCCGTCTCGTTCATGGACGTGAAGCTGGGCCGGCAGATACTGACCTGGGGCACGGGCGACCTGGTGTTTCTGAACGACCTGTTCCCGAAGGACTACGAATCCTTCTTCATCGGCCGGGACGTGGAGTATCTGAAGGCGCCGTCCGACGCCGTCAAGGTCAGCCTGTTCAGCGACGCGGCGAACCTGGACATCGTCTACATCCCGCACTTCGACCCGGACGTGTTCGTGGACGGGAAGCGGCTCAGCTACTTCAATCCCCTGCTCGGCGCCAGGGCGGGAGAGAACCTGCGCCTGCGCACCGAGGAGCCCGAGGAATGGTTCGAGGACGACGAGATCGCCCTGCGCCTATACCGCAACGTGGGCAGTTACGAGCTGGCCGGCTACGCCTACCGCGGCTTCTGGAAGAGCCCGACCGGCATCAACACGGCCACCGGCCGGTTCACCCATCCGCGGCTGCAGGCCTTCGGGGCCAGCGCGCGGGGGCCGTTCGCCGCCGGCATCGGCAACGTCGAGGTGGCCTACTACGATTCGCGCGACGACCACAGCGGCGACGACCCCTTCGTGCCCAACAGCCAGTTGCGCGTGCTGACCGGCTACAGCCAGGACCTGCCGCACATCGCCAGCGACCTGACGGTGGGCGTGCAGTACTACGTGGAGCGGATGATGGACTACGGCGCCTACGAGCGGAACCTGCCGGCGGGCTCGCCGGAGGCCGACCGGACACGGCACCTGCTGACGCTCAGGCTCACGAAGCTGCTCCTGCAGCAGGACCTGAAGCTGAGCCTGTTCACCTTCTGGAGCCCCTCGGACCACGACGCCTACCTGCGGCCGCATGTCAGCTATGACCTGAGCGACCGCTGGCGGGTGGACGGCGGAGCGAACGTCTTCCTGGGCGACGACGGCCACACCCAGTTCGGCCAGTTCGACCGGAACAACAACCTCTACCTCGGCGTGCGCTACAGCTTCTGAACCGGGCGGGCGCCCGCAGTGGAGGCTCCATGACGGCAGCGACTACGGCGAGACGGTCCGGACGGCGCTGGCTGTGGATCATCCTGGCCCTTCTGCTGCTCGTGGGCGGTGGCGTCGGCGTCCTCTACCTGCGGGGCTGTCTGGCCCGGAAGAGGCTGGATGAACGGCTGGAGGCGCTGCGGGGCCGGGGGATGCCCACGAGCATGGAGGAGTACCTGGACTGGCGGGAGCTGGTGCCGCCGGAGCAGAACATGGCGCTGGTGGTGCTGGACGCCTGCGATCGGCTGCGCCGGGCCGATGCAGGGGCAAGCCACCTGATCCACGACCGGCTGGCGCGGGCCGGCGACCTGGGAACGTTGTGGTCAGCGCAGAAGCTGGACATCGCGCAGCAGCGCCTGGCGCCGCTGCGAGGCGGGCTGGAAATGGTCCGAGAAGCGGCCGAGCTGGAGGGAGGCTACTACCCCCTGCCGTCAGAGGCGATGCCCTTTTTCATGCCGATGGATCACCCGGATCGGCTCCGCTCACTCAGCGGCCTTCTCTGGCAGTCGGCGCTGGTGCATGCCCAGCAAGGGCACATGTCGCAGGCAACGGCCGACCTGACCGCGGCCCTGCGTCTGGCCGCTTCGCTGGGCAGGCGCCCCTTGTTCCACGAAGCATCGGCCGCCCTCTCTCTCAACACCACCGCCGTGGACGCCCTTGAGCGCGCGCTGGCCGTTGGGGAGATGGAGCGTCAGGAGCTGGACCTGCTGACGGAGGAGCTGGCGCGCGAGGAGGGGCGCCTTGCGCAGGTGAACACCCTGCCAGGCGACCGGGCGGCTACCTTGCAGACACTGTTACGGGCCAGGACCGCCTACCTGGCCAGATACTGCGAGGAGACCGCTGACTCGACCGTTCCCTGGCGTTACCAGATTGTCGCGCGCATCCCCGGTGCGCGCCAGCGGGGCGCATTGCAGTTGCTCGACAACTTCGCGCAAGTCGCGAAGGCGCAGCAACTCCCATGGCCCGAGCGGACCGACGCCGTTCAACGTGCCGCAGCGGAATGGTGGCACGGGCCGGAAGCGGATTCCTTTGAGAACCGGTTGGCCCTGTTCTTCATGCCGGCTGCCGGGAGACGGGCAGCGGGGAGGGCACGAGTTCAGGGCTATCTTCGCGCTGCCCGAACGGCGCTGGCTGTCGAGCGGTGGCGGATGCAGAACGGGCGCTGGCCGGAGTCGCTGGAGGAGCTGGTGCCTGCGCTGCTGGAGCGCGTTCCCACCGACCCCTTCAGTGGAGAGCCGCTCCGCTACCGACGGACCGCCCAGGGCGTCCGCGTGTACAGTGTCTGGGAGGATCAAGAAGACCAGCGCGGACTGGCGACGGATGAGTGGAGCCGGCTCCGGGATCGCGTTCGCCACCATGATCTGCCATTTCGCCTGCTGAGCCCTGGCCGACGAAGGGCGCGCAGGATGACTTTCCGGGAGGAGTTGCGGGCCGCAGGCGGAGTGCCACTGGAGGAACTCGATTACTACGGCTACGGCCAGGACAAACTGAAGGAACTCGGCTTCAGCGAATCGGAAATCCGTGAGTTTGCCTTCCGTTAAAGGCCTGAGCGTATATCCTCAACAGAACGCCGTGGGAGGACGCCCATGACAGCGCCGAATGACGCGGACCGGACCCGGCGGCGCTGGCTGTGGGCCATCCTGGCCTTTGTGCTGCTCGTGGGCGGTGGCGTCGGCGTCCTCTGCCTGCGGGGCCATCTGGCCGAGAAGAGACTCGCTCAACGGCTGGAGGCGCTGCGGGGCCGGGGGATGCCCACGAGCATGGAGGAGTACCTGGAGTGGCGGGAGCTGGTGCCGCCGGAGGAGAACATGGCGCTGGCGGTGCTGGACGCCTGCGATCGGCTGCGCCGGGCCGACGCAGGGCCGAGCCACCTGATCCACCAACGGCTGGAGCAGACGGAGGAACTCGGCGACCTGTGGTCGCCGCAGAAGCTGGACATCGCGCAGCAGCGCCTGGCGCCGCTGCGCGAGGCGCTGGAACTCGCCCACCAGGTGACCGATCTGGAGCAAGGCTACTACCCCATGCCGTCCGCCGAGATAGGCACCTTCCCACCGCTGGATCACCTGGGGGAACCCCGACGGCTCGCGCGACTGCTGCGGGAGTCCGCCCTGCTGCACGCTCAGCGGGGGGAGATGCCGGCGGCGGCAGCGGACTTGGCCGCCGCCCTGCACATGGCGGCGTCCCTGGGCAACCGGCCGCTGTTCGTCGAGGCCCTGGTCGGCATGGCCGTGGACGCTCTCGCCATAGATGGCCTGGAGTGGAGCCTGGCCGTGGGCAAGATGGGCCACGGGGAGCTGGCGGTGTTGGCGGAGGCACTGGCCCGGGAGGATGCGCGCCTGGCGCGGGTCCACGCGCTGCCCGGAGAGCGGGCCATTACGGTGGGGATGCTGCGGAACATCGCGCACAGGGACGCGGCGCAGATCCTCGGCGGGCGCCGCCGCTCAGCCGAATGGTTCGCCTTCCAGGTGCGGGCGCGGATACCCGGGACGCCCAGCCGAGCCGCGATAGCGCTGCTTGACTCGTTCAAACCCATCGAGCAAGCCTACAGGTTGCCGCTGCCCGAGCGCCCGGAGGCGGCACAAGGAGCGACCGCAGGCATACACCACAATCTGGAGAGGCGTCCCTTCGAAGACCGGCTGGCACTCTACCTGGTGCCGGCCGTCGGCAGGTACGCGGGCGAACAGGCAAGGTCACATGCGCGGATGCGGGCAGCGCGCACGTCGCTGGCCGTCGAGCAGTGGCGGCTGGAGCACGGGCGCTGGCCGGACTCGCTCGCTGAGCTGGTGCCTGCGCTGCTGGAGTCGGTGCCTACCGATCCCTTCACCGGGGAGCCGCTGCGCTACCGGCGGACGGAGCGCGGCGTCCGCGTCTACAGCGTCGGAGCGGATGGCGAGGATCAGGGCGGCATCACGCGTGAGGAGCGGGATGAGCCGCAGGCCGCCGATTGGGTCCACGACCTGCCGTTCCGCCTGCTGGACCCCGCCGAACGCGGCGCGCGGCGGATGACCTTCCGAGACGAACTGGAAGAGGCGGGAGGCGTCCCTCTTGAGGAACTCGAGCGGTGCGGATACGGGGAGGAGGAGTTGAGGGAACTCGGCTTCAGCGAATCGGAGATCCGGCAGCTCCGGCTGTGGTGAGGTCTCTCACCCCCGCCCCGCCAACATCTCCGCCCGCCGCAGTGCCGCCCGGTGCAGGAACGCGGCCAGCACCAGCAGCAGAATCGCCGCCGCGGCGAAGCCGACATCCATGTAGTCCCATCCCCCGATGTAGCCCGTGAAGGCCCCGAACATGGCCATAGCCGCCCAGGAGCCCATCTGCACCAGGAAGATCCAGGCTACGAACGACAACAGCAGCGCCCCCCGCCGCAGCACAAGCGACAGGTATAGCGCCAACTGCATCAGCACCACCACCTGGCAGAGGAAGAACCACAAAGCCGGCTCCCCCGCCGCGTCCTGGAACTCCTGCGAGCCGATAGGCGCAAGCCATACCCCGATCACGAGCCAGAAGACAGCCGGCAGAACGCCCAGCAGTGCACCGAGCATCTTCAGGTAGAGGATGCCCATGGTGGACATGGGCAGCATCATCAAGGCGGGCAGCGTGTGCTCCTTCCACTCGTTGCCCAGCACGCGGTTGTGCAGCAGCAGGAACTGGATGAACAGAACCACCAGCATGACCCCCATCAGGAAGACGCCCGTATCGTCCCAGTCCACGCTCCCTTCGAAGACGTTCTGGACCACGATGGCTCCCACGAGCACCAGGCCCCAAAGGACGAACTCGACGATGACCATGCCCTTGCCGCCGGCCGCGAAGTAGAAGTCCTTCCAGGCCAGCGCGTTGGCCCAGCACCGGTCCACGCCCAGCCGGCGGAGCCGGGAGGTGCTGCGGAAGGCCAGTCCCCGTCCGGGCGCCACGCTCACCTGGTGGCGGGTCAGGCGCTCAAAGCCCACCCAGGCCAGCAGGAAGAACCCCGCCCCCAGCGCCAGATCCACCCAGAACTGGTAGGAAAGCAGGCCCCCCGAGAAACCCGTCTGCAGCACGTCCCCCAACCGGTTGAACACCGAAGCCCCACGGACCAGGTCGGCCGACGTCTTCAGGCTCTCCACCACCGGCGTGCCCGCCAGAGCGATTCGCTCTCGCACGAGCAATCCCGCCAGGCCGTCCGACAGCGGGGGCAGCAGGTAGAAAGCCAACAGCAGCACGCCGGTGGCGACGGCCGCCCGCGAAGTGCGCCGGCAGACCGTCGAACACAGCAGAGCCACGTTGGCGACAAACACCAGGTGCGCCAGCAGGGCCACGTAGGCGGCAATGACCTGCGTGGTGGACACGCCGCCCAGCGCAACGGCCAGCACCGTGAGCGGCACCTGCACCAGCAACAGCATGGCCGCCCCGAAGAGCTGGCTGGTGGACTCCCCCAGCAGCAGCGACAGCGGCCGCAGGCCGGTCATCTTCAGCAGGCCGAGGGTCAGGTTCTCCTTCTCGTCGGTGATGATGGAGGCGAAGTAGAGCG
Source organism: Candidatus Brocadiia bacterium (assembly GCA_046483865.1). Lineage (GTDB taxonomy): Bacteria > Planctomycetota > Brocadiia > SM23-32 > SM23-32 > JAWOCH01. Next base: position 6,946 of record JAWOCH010000046.1, read on the forward strand.
GGCCGGCCAGCGCTATGAGAACGGCGTTTACGTAAGCGATCTGGCTGAAGAACCGCAGCCCCGGCGCGCCGAACCAGCGGCTGCCCTGATGCACGCTGAGCAGCGTGAACAGCAGGTAGCCCACCATGCCGCCGCGGATCAGGTACGTGCGGAACGAGCGTGCTTCCGTCTGGAGGGAGCGTTTGACGAACGGCGCGACCGCCAGTCTCATGAGGGCACCCCCGGCTCGGTCAGCTCCAGGAAGGCGTGACTCAGCTCGCGCAGGTCCTCCCGGAAGACGGTCACCCGCCCGCCGGCGTCAATGGCCGCCCGCAGGACGGCCGCCGTGTCGGTTGCCTCGGTATCGAACCGGATGCGATAGGTGCGCCCGTCTTCCTCGGCCAGCACGCGGGTGATGCCGTCGGTGTTCTCCAGGGCCTTCTGGACCTGGAGTGTGGGGGCCTCAAGGGTGAGCACGTAGGCGCCGCCGTCGGAGCGCTGAGCGAGCAGGCCGCGCATCGAACCGCTGTATTTGACGGTGCCCCGGTCAATGATGGTGACACTGTCGCACAGGTCGGCGATCTCGCCCAGGATGTGGGAGCTGATGAAGATGGTCTTGCCCATGCGGCTCAGCTCGCGCAGGACGGCCATCAGCTCCAGCCGTGCGCGGGGGTCCAGCCCGGCGGCCGGCTCGTCCAGCAGCAGCAGGTCGGGGTCGTGCACCAGCGCGCGGGCCAGGCTCAGCCGCTGCACCATGCCGCGGGACAGGTTGTTGATCAGGTCGTCGCGCCGCCCGCTCATGTCGGTCAGGGCCAGGATATCGGTGATGACGGCCTCCCGGTCGCCGGCCGCCATGCCGTAGGCGGCGCCGAAGAAGTCCAGGCACTCGAAGACGGTCATCTGGCGGTAGAGGCCGAACTGCTCGGGCATGAACCCGATGCGGGAGCGGACGCGTTTGTAACCGCGCACCACGTCGGTGCCGAAGACCAGCGCGCGGCCGGCGTCCGGCTTCAGCAGCGTGGCCAGTATCTTCAGCGCAGTGGTCTTGCCCGCGCCGTTCGGGCCGACGAACCCGTGAATGGAGCCGTGCTCGACCTTCAGGCTGATGCCCCGCAGCGCCTGGGTCTTCTTGTAGGCATAGCGCAGATTCTCCAACACGATGGGAGCCGGCGTGTGCTGCTCGTCACTCATCGGCCCTCTCCGGTTTGATCAGGGTAGCGTGATACAGCACCCGGCCTACCTGCCGGCCCGCCTCCGAGCCGGCCAGCCCGAACGTCTCAGGCATGTCGGCGTAGATCAGCAGGTGGGCGATGTCCTGCTCGTGTGGCGGGAACAGATGGCCCGGCCATGCGCCCCCGTGTCTGAAGACCCACGTGATCAGCGGCCTGTGGAGGCCCCGGAACGCCTCGTTTGCCTCCTGCTGCTCGCGGCCCATCCACACAACGCCTTGAGGCGTCGGCATGTAGTGTTGCTCGACACCGCCCCGCTCCAGGTAGCCCTGCCGGTCCCGGCCGGCACCGGCGGAGACGGTCAACCGGTCGCCCCGCCGGCGCACCTGGTACACCGCCTCCCGGTAGACGAGCGACAGGTCGTAGGCGTGCTCGGGGAAATCGTCGCCGACCTCAGCCGTCAGCCAGGTTCCGCTGGCACGGTCGGCCCATTGGGTGACCCGCAGGCCCAGGTCGGGCCCTTCCATCTTCGCCCGGTGCAGGAAGGGACGGGAGGAGTAGAGGGGAATGTCCACCACGAACCGCCCGCGGCGGCCGTTGTCAATGAACCCGTTCACCTGCTCGAACCGCTGGCAGGCGGAGTAGATGCTGCACTCGGCGGGGTGGGTCAGCTCGTAGTAGTCCCCGTCGCTGACGAACACGTTGCACCACTCGGCCACGTCGTACCGCCCCGGCTGAAGGGCGCGGGCGTAGGCCAGCGTGTGGGTAACCGACCGCTCCCCGGCGCCCCGCCGGCCGAGCACGCCCATGACCAGGGCGAATCCGGCCACCACGGTCAGGAAAACCAGCACCGGCCGGCGGGCGCCCCTGACCCCCCGACTGATCACGTAGTTGACGGGGAAGACCAGCGCAAGGTAGGCCAGCAGGGCGACGTAGATGAAGGCCCAGTTGTGCTCCGGGCGCACCAGGGACTTCAAGGTCTGGGTGGCCTCCTCGGCGAACATCGCCCGCCAGTGGCGCTCCCTGTCCTCCGGCGCCTGCGGCAGTGGATACCCGGCGCGCGCGAGGAAGCGCTCGTCCACGTCCGCGCGCAATGCCCGGTGACGCACCACCTGCCCGGCCCCCACGCAGAATTCCTCGGCGGGGTTGTTCAGCACGGCGAGATCGCCGAAGAAGCGCGGGTAACGGCCCTCCTGGCCGCCGAGCAGGTGCAGGACGCCTCCGCCGCGCAGCCAGTCCAGCAGGGCCTGCCGACGCAGGGGCGGCAGCTCCGGCGCGTAGTCCAGCACCAGGCAGTGCAGCCCGTCTGTTGCGCCCACGCTGACGGGAAACAGGTCCTGCGGGAAGCCGCGCAGCGGGCCTCTACCCCCCAACCCGCGATCCGGGTCAGTCAACACCACGCCGGCCGGGGGGCCGAGTCGCGGGGCAGGCACTGAAGTGCGCTTCCTGCGTCCGAGCCGCAGAACCCACTCGTCGTCCGGCCCGAACACGAACGGATAGAACTGCACCCACCGGGAGGTGAACGGGGCCACGTAGCAGGCTT
>JAWOCH010000041.1:0-4592 GCA_046483865.1 Candidatus Brocadiia bacterium
CTGCTGCGACGAGCTGGGAAAGGAGCGCATCTCCCTGACGGGGGAGCCGAAGTACGATGGCGTCAGCGTGGAGCTGGTCTACGACGACGGCAGCCTGGCCACAGCCTCCACGCGCGGCGACGGGCGCACCGGCGAGGAAGTGACCGCCAACATCAAGACCATCCACGAGGTGCTGCTGCGGCTTCAGCCACAGGACGATGACGTGTCCGTGCCGCGCCACCTGGTAGTGCGCGGGGAAGTCTACATGGAGAAGGGCGAGTTTCGGGAGTTCAACCAGAAGCGCGAGGAGGCGGGGGAGAAGACCTTTGCCAACCCGCGCAACGCCGCCGCCGGCAGCCTGCGCCAGCTCGACCCCAACGTGACCGCCGAACGGCCGCTGCGCGTCTTTTTCTGGGAGATCGCCCCCTCCAGCAGCCACCGGCCGGAATCGCAGTGGCAGTGCCTGGAGCTGATGAAATCGCTCGGGCTGAAGACCAACCCCCGCAGCGAACTGCTGCAGTCCGCCGACCGGGTGGTCGAGTATTACAAGGGCCTCGCCGAGGAGCGCGAGGACCTGGCCTACGAGATAGACGGTTGCGTCTTCAAGGTGAACGAGCTGGACTCGCACGAGGAGCTGGGCACGCGCGCGGCGAGCCCCCGATGGGCGGTCGCCTGGAAGTTCGAGCCGCGTCGCAAGACCACCCGCATCAAGGACATACAGGCCCAGGTCGGCCGCACGGGCGCCCTCACGCCCGTCGCGTCGCTCGAACCGGTGCACATCGGCGGCGTCGAGGTCAGCAGCGTCTCGCTGCACAACCAGGACGAGATAGATCGCAAAGACATACGCATCGGCGACACCGTCCTGGTCGAGCGCGCCGGGGATGTCATCCCTCATGTCGTCCGCGTGATCGAGGACAAGCGCACCGGCGAAGAGGACGAGTATCACCTGCCCGAAGAGTGCCCGGTCTGTGGAGGGCAGGTGTCCCGCGCGGAGGGAGAGGCGGTTACCCGCTGCACTAACGCCGCCTGCCCGGCCCAGCGCAAGGAGAGCATCCTGCACTTCGGCTCCAAGGGCGCACTGGACATAGACGGGCTGGGGGACAAGCTGGTGGACCAGCTCGTCGAGCGAGGCATGGTGGAGGACTTCGCCGACCTGTTCGACCTGACGGTGGACGAGCTGAAAGGACTCGACCGCATGGCCGAGAAGAGCGCTCAGAACCTGGTGGATGCCATCCAGGCCGCCGGCGAGGACGCCACGCTCTCGCGGTTGGTCTACGGGCTGGGCATCCCGCACGTGGGCAGCGCCATGGCCGCCGACCTCGCCGGCCGTTACGGTTCTATCGCTGAACTGGCCGAAGCCAGTGAAGAGGACCTGCTCGAGATGGACGGGGTGGGGGAGACCGTGGCGTCGGCCATCCGCCAGTGGTTCGACAATGAGAAGAACCAGCGCGTTATCCGGCGGCTGAAGGAGCGGGGCATTGACCCCGGCGCCGAGCAGCGCGGCGATCGGCTGGAGGGATTGACCATCGTCATCACGGGCAGACTCGAGTCCATGAGCCGGGAGGAGGCCCAGGAGGCCGTCCGCCGCCAAGGCGGCGACCCAACCGGCAGCGTGTCGGGCAATACCGACTACCTGGTGGTCGGCGAAGACCCCGGGTCCAGCAAGCTGGAGGATGCCGAGGAACACGGCACCACGCAGATCGGCGAGGACGAGTTCCTGGACCTGCTCGGAGAGGAGTGACCCGTCGCACAACAGTCCCACACGCAGCGTAGCGTTGAACTCGCCGACCTCGCAGAGCGCGTGCGGAACTGCACCGAGTGCCCGCTCCATGAGTCGAGGAAGAACGCCGTGCCCGGCGAAGGCCCGGCCCGAGCCGAACTGATGCTGGTTGGCGAGGCGCCGGGCGCACGGGAGGACGAGGAGGGGCGCCCCTTCTGCGGCGCTGCGGGCGACTACCTGGACAACCTGCTGGAACAGGTCGGCCTGGACAGAGACAGCATTTTCATCACCAGCGTGGTCAAGTGCCGACCGTCGGACAATCGAGAGCCGCACCGAGGGGAGGCCGAGACCTGCACAGAACTCCACCTGGAGCGGCAGATCGAACTGATCGCCCCCCGGATCGTTGTCCTGTTGGGACGGGTGGCCGCCCGCTACGTGCTGGGCGAGACGGGCAGGCTGAGCGACGTGCACGGGGAACTGCGCAAGCAGGACGACCGAGGCTGGCTGCTGACCTACCACCCGGCGGCGGCCATGCGGTTTCCCGAACCCGGCGAGCGCATACGGGAGGATTTTCGAAAAGCGGCCAGACTGCTGTGAGACGGTGCCTCCAGGAGAGGAGATACCCGTGACCCCCCAGACCGGACAGGTACGGATCGGCACCTCGGGCTACCAGCACGACCATTGGAGCGAAGTGTTCTACCCCGAGGAGCTGAGCAAAGACGACTGGTTCGGCTACTACGCCGAGCGCTTCGATACCGTGGAGATCAACAACACGTTCTACGGATTGCCTGCGGTGGCCGTGTTCGAGGAATGGGCCGAGCGCGCGCCGGAGGGCTTCTGCTATGCGCTGAAGTTCAGCCGCTACGGCACCCACCGCAAGCACCTGAAGGACCCCGAGGACACCATTGACCTGTTCGTCCGGCGGGCGCGCAGGCTCGGTCCGATGCTCGGGCCAATCCTGGTTCAACTCCGGCCCAACTGGCATGTGAACGCCGAGCGGCTGGCCGGTTTCCTCCGGGCGGCGCCCTCCGATCTGCGCTGGGCGCTGGAGTTTCGCGATCCCACGTGGCTCTGCGACGAGGTGTTCGACCTGTTGCGGAAGCACAACGCGGCGCTCTGCATCCACGATATGCTCGAGGACCACCCGCGCGAAGTCACGACGGACTGGGTCTACCTGCGCTACCATGGCGCCGACACGTGGGAGGATTACCCCCACCAGGCGCTCAGCGCCGAGGCGCAGCGGATACAGGACTACCGCGACGACGGGCTGGACGTCTACGCCTACTTCAACAACGACGCCGAGGGCTACGCCGTCAGCAACGCCCAGGACCTGCGACGCTACGTCGAAGGATAGTGTCCCGCCGGAGTCCTCCCGGCAGGCCCCGCCCGGCGTTGCGCGCCGCTTCCCTTGACGGCACAGGCAGGCTGTCTGTACGCTTTCGCCAGCCGCGCGACACGTGACCGCAAGAATCGGGGAGCTAAACTGTGGCCAGGCAGCTTGCACTGCATGGCGGAAAGCGCACCGTGCCGGAGGGCTTCATCAAGCCCTGGCCTCACGTGACAGAGGCCGACAAAGCGGCTGTCATGGCGGTTCTCAACGCCCGGAGCATCGCCGAGCAGCAGCAGGCCCAGGCGGAGGGCCTCGCCAAAGAGTGGGCAGACTACATGGGCGTGAAGCACTGCATCCCGGTCAACAGCGGCACGGCCGCGCTGCACATGTGCGTCGCCGGGCTGGGGATAGGGCGGGGCGACGAGGTGATCCTGCCGGCGTTCACCTTCTGGGCCAGCGCGGCGGCGGTCCTGCACCACAACGCCATCCCGGTCTTCGTGGACATAGACCCCCGCACCTGGTGCATAGACCCCAACCTGATCGAGGAGGCAGTCACCGAGCGAACCCGCGCCGTCATGCCCGTCCACATCCACGGCATGACCGCCGACATGGACCCCATCCTGGAGATAGCCGACCGGCACGACCTGGCGGTCATCGAGGACGTGGCCCAGGCCCACGGCGCGCGCTACCGGGGGCGGCTCTGCGGCTCGATGGGCGACGCGGCCGGGTTCAGCACCCAGGCGTCCAAGACGCTCAGCAGCGGCTGCCAGGGCGGGCTGTTCGTCACCGACGACGATCGCATCCACGAGCGGGCGTCGCTGCTGCAGTATTTCGGCGAGCGGGTCGTGCCCGGACGCGAGCGCCAGGAGCAGGAGTACAACGCCCAGGGGTTGGGCTGGATGTATCGCGGCGACATGCTCAGCCAGGCGTTCGTGCGCAGCCAGCTCAAGCGGCTGGACGAGAACAACGCCCTGCGCGTGAGCAACTGCGAGTTCCTGACCGAGCGCCTCAGCGAACTGCCGGGCGTGCTGACTCCCTACGTCCCCGACGAGTGCGAGCACGTCTACTACAACTACGTGGTGGGTTTCGACCCGGAGCCGCTGGGGCTCGATGTGTCAGCAGGCACGTTGCGCGAGAAGGCCGAGGAAGCGCTCAAGGCCGAGGGCGTGCCGGTGGGCCGGTGGCAGCGGCGGTCGGTGCCCGGCCAGGACGTGTTCCAGAAGCGCGAGGGCTACGGAGGCGGCTGCCCCTGGCGATGCGCCGGCTCGGAGGTCACCTACAACATCGAGGACTACCCGCGCACCAACGCCTTCCTGGACTCCCACTGCTACGTCTTCGACGTGAACCCGCCCAACGACCTGGAGCTGATGGGACTCTACGTCCAGGCGTTCCAGAAGGTCATCGGCGGGGTAGGGGGTCTGTTTGAGGGACCGGCGGGAGGGGTCTGCAGGTGAGTAGAGAGTAGAAAGTAGAGCGCAGGAGAAAGGTGGAACTGGCTTCGGTGACCTTCGGTTGCGTCGGAAGCCTTCTGCTGTTGTTCTCTACTCTCTCCTTTCTACTTTC
>JAWOCH010000060.1:0-8938 GCA_046483865.1 Candidatus Brocadiia bacterium
CGTGGGGCTGCGCTGCCCGGATTGCGCGGTGACCCGGCGGCTGGTCGGCCTGACCGGAGTGCCCTCCGAACACGTCCAGCACCTCCTGAGCGCTGCACGCCGGCGGCTGACCGCTCAGGTTGGCGCTGGGTGCCGCCACGGGCACTCCGGTCAGGCCGACCAGCCGCCGGGTCACCGCGCAATCCGGGCAGCGCAGCCCCACGTCGCCGCCCTTCCCGTCCGGGACAACCAGGGTGAGCGGCCCCGGCCAGAAATGCTCGGCCAACCGACGGGCAGCACCGTTCAGCTCGCCCCACGAGGCGGCCTGCTCCAGGGAGGCGACGAGCAGGGCGAACTTCTTGCCCACCGGTCGCTGCTTGACGCGGCGCAGCCTGGCCAGCGCCTCCCTGCTGTCGGCCCGCACTCCGAGGCCGTAGACGGTTTCGGTGGGAAACGCAACAACGCGCCCCCGCTTGAGCAACTCCGCCGCACGGGTCACGTCGGCGTCTTGGTCCGCGTCCAGGTGCTCCGTGGCCATAGCCCACCGCTGCGGAAGACTACTCCTCCCCGGGCGCATCATATGGCACGGAGCAGTTGCCGCGCAAACGCGCCGGCTTTGCGGGGGCGGGCAGGTTCTGCTACGCTGGATTTCCCAGGGGTTGACATAGGTGGTCCGGGGGAACGGGGATGAAGAACATCGAGGAAGTACGAGATCGAGGATTCGGGGAGTTGCTCGATCACGTGAACGCCGGTCTGTACGTCACCGACACCGAGCGCCGGATAGTCTACTGGAACAAGGCCGCCGAACGCATCACCGGACACCGACGGGAGGACGTCGTGGGCAGCCGCTGCGCAGACGACATCCTGGCCCACGTTGACAAGGACGGCCGCCTCCTGTGCACCACCGACCTCTGCCCCCTGCACCGGGCCATGGTCCGCGGCAAGCCGGGCGACGGGCCCGTGACAGTCTACGCACAGACCCGCCGGGGTAAGCGTATCCCGCTCTCCACCACCGTCGGGCCGGTCCTGGACGACGAGGGCCATGTCATCGGCGGCATAGAGGTGTTCCGCGACCAGACCCAGGAGCTGAGGGAGATGGAACTCGCCCGCACGGTCCAGCGCCAGTTGCTCACCGCAGACCTGCCGCAGGGAGAGGGACTGTCCTTCGCCGTCCAGTACGCGCCGTTCAGCTTGATCGGCGGGGACTCCTACCAGGTTCGCCGGGTCTCTGAAGGCCGCTACGAAGCCTTTCTCAGCGACGCAGAAGGCCACGGACCTTCGGCAGCATTGTACACCACGCTTATATACGGCCTGCTGATGGAGTGCCGCCCGGACGCCGACGACCCCGGCGCGCTGCTGTCAGCCATCAACCGGCGTATGGCCGCTCGGGCGGAGGGACTGGGCTTCTTCACCGCTGTCTGCGTGCACCTGGACGCAAGCGAGGGTCGGATGCTCTATTCGTCGGCCGGCCATCCCCCGCTCCTGCTTCAGCGAGGGGAGACCAACGATGTCGAGATCCTCAGGCTTTCCCAGCTTCCCATAGGAGTGCATGAGGAAGCCGACTACGAGAACATGCAGGTGCAGCTTGCGCCCGGTGACCGCGTGCTGGCCTACAGCGACGGGGTGACCGACGTGCCCGTCGGCGACGACAAGCGCCTCGGGGCGGACGGCCTGGCGGAGCTTCTGCGGCAGTATCCCACCGAGGGCGGACACCGGCTGGAGGATATCTACGGGGCCGTGCTCGAACGCTGCCAGGACGTGGAACCCGATGACGACCTGACACTGCTCAGTTGCCTGATGCTGCCGGCGTCGGGCGAGGAAGGGACGCAATGAACGGAAGCTCCAACAGCATGCTTTCGCGCGCGCTCACGCTTCTCCTGGCGGTCCTGCTCTGGGCCGCCTGCACGGCTTCAGGCGTCGAAGAGGTCAGACAGCCCGCCGCGGCGGGCAAGTTCTATCCCGGCGAACCCACCGAGTTGCGCGAGGAGGTGGCCTACCTCCTCCAGTCGGCCGAACCGCAGGTCCCTGCCGACCTGCAGAAACAGCGCCCGATCGCGCTGATCGTGCCACACGCCGCCTATCGCTACAGCGGACGAACGGCCGCCGCGTGCTACAAGCTGCTCGAGGATGCGCCCGCTCCGTCGCGCGTCATCATGGTGGGCCCGACCCACACCGGAGTGCTCTGGGCGACGTGCAGCGTGGCGGCCCATTCCGCCTACGCGACCCCGCTCGGCGAGGTGCCGGTGGACACCGGCCTCCGACAGGCCCTCATCGAGCAGGAACCGTTCCACGGCACGCGCCACGCCCACCGCACCGAACACTGCCTCGAGGTGCAATTGCCGTTCATGCAGGCGCTGTGGCCCGACACGCCGCCCATCGCGCCCATCATCGTCGGCCGGCTCAGCTCGGAGCATTACGCCCGGGCCTCCGACGCGCTGGCCCGACTGCTCGACGAGGACACGCTGCTGGTGATCAGCACCGATTTCACCCACTACGGCCCCCGATTCCGGTATACGCCGTTCGAAGGGACCAGGGGCGAACGGCTGCGCCGCAAGATACGGGATCTGGACATGGAGGCGGTCCGGCACATCGAACGGCTTGATCCGGAGGGATTCAGCGACTTCATGGAGGCGCGGCAGCCCACCATCTGCGGCGCGCGCGCGGTGACCATCCTGTTGGGGGTGCTGTCGCGCTCGGACAAGGTCCGTCCGGTCTTCCTGGAATGGCGCAATTCCGGCCAAGCGACCGGCAGCTACCAGAACAGCGTCAGTTACGTGGGCATGGCCTTCTACGGACCCGCGGAGGCAGTGCAAGAGATCAGGCAAAGCGTGGCGGGAGCGACCTCGGTGTCGGTTCCGGCCGAGGCATCCCCGCGCCTGGACGAGGACGAACGGCGCACGCTGCTTGACCTGGCTCGGGAAGCGATCCGGTGCGTGCTGAGTCAGGAGGGACGCGTCCAGGTGCCGGAGAACCTGACCGACACATTGCGCAGCGCCAGCGGCGCATTTGTCACCCTCAAGCGAGACGGTAAGCTGCGGGGCTGCGTTGGGCGGGCGGCAACCGACGCACCGCTGTGGGCCACAGTGGCCCGGGTAGCACCTCTGGCTGCGCTGAAGGATCCCCGCTTTCCGCCGGTTACGCTCAAGGAACTGGATCGGCTGAGCATCGAGATAAGTGTGCTGGGCGCCCTCACGCCGGTGCGGGACACGCACAGCATCCAGGTCGGCGAAGACGGACTCGCTCTGCGCCAGGGGGACAGGTCAGCCGTTCTTCTGCCCCAGGTGGCTGAGGAGAGGGGTTGGAGCCGCCGGCAGTTCCTGGAGGCCCTGTGCCGGAAGGCCGACCTGCCCCCCGATGCCTACGATCGTGACGACGTGCTGGTATACCGGTTCAGCGCCACTGTCTTCAGCGATCAATGACACGCCGTCTTGACAGGGCCGGACCAGTGGCTATAATCGCCGGCCTGTTCGCGTAGTTCTTCTGTTCAGTAGTCTGGAGAGTGCCGCCATGGCTGACGTCATACGAGTCACCGTCTGGAACGAGTTCCGCCACGAGAAGAGCCACGACGCCGTCAAGGAGGTCTATCCGGACGGCATGCACCGGGTCATCGCGGACTTCCTGTCCGAGCAGCCGGACATAGAGGCGGGCACGGCCACGCTGGACGAGCCGGAACACGGCCTGACAGAGGAGGTCCTGGCGGCAACCGACGTGCTCACGTGGTGGGGTCACATGGCCCATGATGAGGTCGAGGATGCCATAGTGGACAGGGTCGCCGCCCGCGTCCTGGCCGGCATGGGGCTGCTGGTGTTCCACTCGGGCCATTACTCGAAGATCTTCCGCCGCCTAGTGGGCACCAGTGCATCGCTCAAATGGCGCGAGATCGGGGAGCGCGAACGCCTCTGGCTCGTGCTGCCGGGCCATCCCATCGCCCGGGGGCTGGGCGAGTGCATCGAGTTGCCGCACACGGAGATGTACGGCGAGCTGTTCGACGTGCCGCCGCCCGACGAGCTGGTCTTCGTCAGTTGGTTCGAGGGCGGAGAGATCTTCCGAAGCGGCCTGTGCTACCACCGCGGCTGCGGCAAGGTGTTCTACTTCCGCCCCGGCCATGAGACGTTCCCCATCTACAAGAACCCCGAGATCCAGCAGGTGATCATCAACGCCGTGCGCTGGGCCGCCCCCTCCGGCGGGCCTGAGCCGCAGTTCGGCAACGTCGAGCCGCTGGAGGACGTGGGCGACTGATCGCCGGGGCGACTGACATCTCCCACCAACACAGGTCCGCAGCACCAGTGGGCGCACCGCTTGCTCCCGGCTGCGGACCAGCATCTGTCCCACGGCGCATTTGACCTCCATGCCCTGCCGCCATAATATGGCCAGTGGGGTAGCATGTTGCCGCATGGGGTTCCGCGATATCTCTCCGCAGAAGGGGGCGTACTATGGGCGACGCACTGGGCAGACGCGACTTCATGAGGGCCGTGGGCATGGGGACGATGGCCGCCGCGATCAGCGGTTGCGCCGCCGGGGCACAGGCCAGTGCAGCAGCCGCGATGATGGGCGCCGCGGGCGACCATCGCTACCTGCTGCCGCCTCTGCCGTACGACTACGACGCTCTCGAACCGTTCCTGGGCCGGCAGACGCTCCAACTCCACCACGACCGGCACCATCAGGGCTACGTGAACGGCCTGAACGGCGCTCTGGACAGCATGGCCAGCGCACGGTCAAGCGGGGACATGAGCGGCGTCAAGCATCTGAGCCGCGACCTGGCATTCCACGGCTCCGGCCACATGCTGCACACTCTCTACTGGCAAAGCATGGTGCCCGGAGGAACGGCACTGGATGGCCCGCTGGCGCAGGCCGTGACGCAGCAGTTCGGCTCGAAGGAGGCGTTCCTCAATCAGTTCGCCGCGGCCACGAAGGCGGTGGAGGCCAGCGGCTGGGGCGTGGTGGCCTACGAGGGCATGGGCGACCGCGTGCTTGTGCTGCAGGCCGAGAAGCACCAGGACCTGACGGTCTGGGGCGTGGCCTCCCTGCTGGTCTGCGACGTATGGGAACACGCCTACTACCTGGACTATCAGAACCGGCGGGGGCAGTACGTGGACGCCTTCCTGGGGGCGGCCAACTGGGAGTTCGCCGGGCGCAGGTATGTCATGGCGCGCGGTGACCGGTCAGGCGGCGCCTGAGACGCCGGACCGTGTTGGCCATCTGGCCGTCTTCCTCGATCAGGTCCTCAATCTTGTCCACGGCGTGCCGGACGGTACTGTGGCTGCTGCGCCCGAACGCGCGGCCGATCTCGGCCAGCGAGGAACCGGTCAGCTTGCGGGCCAGATACATGCCCACCTGTCGCGCCAGCAACACGGTGCGCGAACGCGAATCGCCGCGAAGGGCCTCCGGCTCAACGTCGAAGACCTCCAGCACGGCTTCCTGGACGCGCCCGATGGTCACCGGCTCGCCTGAGGCGGGCCGCACGGCGGCCAGTGCCTCGGCGGCCTGCGCCGCGCTGAGGCGTCCCAGCCCGTGCACGCCGGCGTAGAGCGACAGGCAGCAAACGGCCGCGTCCAGCACGCCCGGGTTGTCGCCCCTGCGCGCCGCCAGCAGTTCGAGCGCCTCATCGGTCGCCTGCATTCCATGCCGCCGGGCCAGCTCGCGGGCCACCTCCACCAGCTCCTGCTCGTCCGGAGCATGCAGCACGCCGGGGAACGCCCTGCGCAGCATGGCCTGGAAGGCGGGCGTCACGTCGCGCATTCGCTCCGGATGCGGCCGTCCGGCCAGCACGACGCGCCCCCCGTTGGAGAGGATGTGCTTCACGGTGTGCAGCAACTCATTCTGCCCGCCGGCTTTGCCGCACACGAACTGTACGTCGTCCAGCAGCAGCATCCGGCAAGCTCGGTAGCGCCGGCGGAACCGGACGGTGCTCTTGCGCTGGATGGCATGGTAGTACTCATTGCACCAGCGCTCGGCGGACATGAACTCCGGCTCCAGGCCGGTCTCCGGCCCGGAGGCCAGTGCATAAGTCGCCCGCAGCAGCGCCGTCTTGCCCACACCGTAGTCGCCGCAGATGTAGAGGAAGCGGAAGCGCGGGCTCCGCTGCCCCGCCACTTCACGTGCGGCAGCCACCGGCAAGCGGTTCGCCGCCGTGACGACCAGATGTTCGAAGCCCCACTCCTTCGGGACACTGGCGCGCTCCGGCTCGCGCTCGAGCTGCATGGCCGGCGCCTTCTGCCCTTCGGCCTCCCGGCGCTCCTCCTCCCGGCGGGCGGCCATCTTGCGGAACAGGCGCGGGGCTACCTCAAAGCTGACCTCCGGCCTCTGATCCAGCATTTCGTCGACCGCGTCCTGCACCGCTTCCGCGTAGCGCTGGGTCAGGTACTGCTGGATGATCAGGTTCGGCACGCCGACCACCAGGCGGTCGTCCTGGAAGCTCATCAGCTCCGTCTGGTGGAACCACAGGCTGTAGCGCCGGTGGCCCAGCCGCTGCTGGATGACCTGCTGCACGGCGGACCAGAACTGCTCGACGCCCTCGAACCCGCCCACCTCGTCCAGGCGCCGCACAAGGGCCTCCACCTCGATGGGGTCCCCGGCCTCATCCGGGCCAGGCGAGATGTGTTCCGGCTCAGCAGACACGCACCCTCTCCACATGCGACCTGACGAGGTCGCGAAAAAGACCGTTGATCCGGTCGAACTATTTGTGGGTGGATTCAGACGCCCCGGGTATGGCTTTGGTCGGGGCGGAAAGGAAGGGACGCGCCGGGCTTCCCAATACACGCGTCCCGAAGGGCCTACAAAAGAGGGGGAAATACTCGCTGTGCCCACCCATTACCAGCATTCCCTCTGCCTGTTCACCGATGCATGCTCAAAGCACTGGTCCTCACTGTAGCCTCGGCACTCCGTTGATGCAAGCTCGCCCGGTGTCGTCCTTCTCCTGACGGCGCGCTCCATCGCGCTAAACACTGGCCGCGAAACGGATTCCGGAAACCGGGCCGCGCGGAGCAGAAAACCCTGTCCGCATATCGCCCGCCCGCCGCGGCGTGTTGGCACCGCCGGCGCCGTTAGCTTTCTGTTAGCGTTGAGCGTTGCCTCAAAACGACTTACGGAATCGCCAGCCGTTTCGCCTGCGGGGCGCGGGGCAGCGCACGAGCAGAAGCGCCTCTGGAGGCCACCAACGGCGCTCTCAACCGTCACGGCTCACGTGACACGTTCGCCCTGTGTCGTGCTACCGTTTCCGGCGCGATTTGCGCCACCCCGCCGGCGGATTCCACCACGTTTCGAGCGTGCGGCACAACAACCAGCGGCGCCCTACCGGCTCGCCGCCTTGCGGCCGACCGCGACCAGGCGTTGCGCATCCAATCCGTACTGGTCGCCTTCCAGGCTTCCGTACAGGTCCACCTGCGCGAAGCCCGCCCCTTCCATGCGGTCGCGCAACTCCTGGCCCGAGTAGATCGTGTGATGGAACTTGAAGCTCTTGACGCGCTCCCCCCGGATCAGGAGCCACTCGTTCCGGATGCGCGTCCAGTCATCGAATACTTCGTGGCGCTGCACCAGCTTGCTGCCGTCCGCCAACGCCTCGGACGTGGTGGGCTGGAAGATGCGGGCGAGGCACTCCTTGCCCATCACCTCGATGAGGAACTTGCCACCCGGCCGCAGGCTCTCCAGCACGTTCCCGAGCACGAGCAGGTCCTCCTGCTTGTCCTGGAAGTAGCCGAAGGAGGTGAACATGCTCAGGGCCAGGTCGAAAGCCTCGGGACGCACGAAGTCACGCATGTCGCTCCGGACCCACTCAACGTCCACCTCCGCTTCGGCCGCCCTCTCGCCGGCCTTGCCCAGGAGGAACTCACTCCTGTCCACCCCGGTGACTGACAGGCCGCGCTGCGCCAGTGCGACTGAATGGCGGCCCGGGCCGCAGCACAGGTTCAGGGGTCCGGCCGGTTGGGTCAGGGCCAGCACCTGCGCCACTTCCTCCACGCCCTTGCTGGAACGTTCCTGCGGGAACATGAAGGGGTAGAGATCCCGCCAGAGCGAATCGTCGTCAAACCATTCGCGCCCTCGTGTTGCTGCCACTCGGTCGGCCTCCCCGTGGTTGAACCTGTTCGAAAGCCCGGCCCCCTTCACCCGCGCTCCGCGATGTCCCGCGCGGCGGCCAGGAAGGAGTAGGGCCACCCGCCCTCCGGTTCCACCTCCAGCGCACGGGCGTTCAGGTCCCGGACGGCGGGGGCTACGGGCATCGGCAGCCCCGCCTCCAGCGCGCAGTTCATGTCCTTCAGGAACAGCCGTGTCCAGTGGGTCGGGTCGCCGTGGGCCTCCTGGCGCTTTGCCGCTTCGGCCAGCCAGCCGACGGCACGGTCATGAGGGCCGAGCGCCCGATCCGCCAGTTGGAGCGGGACGCCCCACTTCTCGGCGTACACGATGGCCTCCGCCCGGCAGGCCATGTGCGCGCAGGCCATCGTCTGATTCATCAGCTTCACCACCTCGCCCGCTCCGGACGGTCCCACGCGCACCACGTTCTTCGCCACAGTCTCCAGCAACGGGCGACAGCGCTGAAACGCCTCTTCACTGCCGCCGACCGGCATGGTCTCCGACGGGCCCTCGTTGCGGCCGCCGATCAGCGGCGCGTCCAGCAGATCCGCGCCGCGCTCGGCCAGCCGGGCCGCCATCTCGCGACTGCGCGACGGCGGGATGGTCGCCGTGTCAACGAACACCTTCCCGGCACACGGTCCACAGGCTGCACCGTCCTCGCCGAACAGGACCTGCTCGACCTGGTCGTCCGAGACGACGGCCATGAACACGACATCGCAAGCCTCGGCCACGATCCGCGGGGAAGGCTCAAAGACCGCCCCCCGTTGGACCAGATCGTCGGCGCGTTCTGGATGCACGTCGTGAACGTGGAGTTCCACGCCGGCCGACAGCAGGCAGTCCGCCAGACCATGCCCGATGTAGCCTGTGCCTATGAGTCCGACTGCGCCTTCTG
>JAWOCH010000101.1:0-11633 GCA_046483865.1 Candidatus Brocadiia bacterium
CTCTCACCCAGTTCTTCTCCCATTTTTGATCATCCCTGTTAGTTACATCTATGAAACAAGAATATCCCTCTACAAAATCTAGAGCATCTTCCACCTGTGGTCATCCCCAGCCGGGGGCGGCCTTTCGGCAGGCTCAAGGCCCTGAGCGAAGCCGAAGGGCTGGGCTACAAGCCATGCTTTCTACACGGGAAGGTAAATGATCAGTCCCACGGTCAGGCCCCACAGGACCACGTCGGCCAGCAGGGGCAGGTCGCTGACCAGCACGTCCTCCGGCTGCCCGCCGCTGCGGCGCTGGTGGACCAGGTACAGGTAGCGGAACACGCCGTAGAGCACGAACGGGACGGTGAAGACCATCCCCCGGGAGCCGACGCGCGCGACGGTCTCATCGGACATGGTGTAGAGCGTGTAAGTGATGACCGTGGAGGCGGTGACGATGGCTATCATCTGGTCCAAAAGGTGGGTGCTGTACTGGGCCAGCACGCCCCGGTGGTCCGGCGCACCGCTGACCAGCAGCACCAGCTCGTGGCGGCGCTTGCAGAGCGCCAGGAACAGCGCCAGCAGCGTGGTGCAGATGACCAGCCACGCGCTGAACTGCACACCGATGACCACCGCCCCGGCCACCGCCCGCAGCACGAAAAACGCGGCGATGGCGAATATGTCCAGTATCACCACCCGCTTGATGGCCAGCGAGTAGGCCGCCTGCAGCACGACGTAGGCCAGCGCGCACCAGAAGAACGGCCGCCCGAGCGCCCAGGCCACCAGCAGGCCGGCGGCCGTCAGCCCGAGGGCGGAGCCGAGCGCCGCAGGTGCGTCGAGCCGACCGCTGGCCAGGGGGCGGTTCCGCTTGACCGGGTGGCGGCTGTCCAGGCCCACGTCGAGCAGGTCGTTCAGCAGGTATCCCGCCCCCGACAGCGCGCAGAACACCACGAAGGCCCACGACACGCGCAGCAGCATGTGCCCCCGCAGCAGGTTGCCCGAAAACAGGATGGCCGCGAACACGAACGCGTTCTTGGTCCACTGGCGCGGGCGCAGGCTCTCCCAGAGTGCCGCCAGTCGCCTCATATCGGCTCCACAGCGAGGTGTAGGGGCCTGACTCAGGCCGAGGGCAAGCTACCAGAGACCCCCGCGCTGTTCAAGCACGTACCGCCCGCGCCTTTGACGGCGTCCGGCCCGCCCGGTAGCCTGCACGCCGACGAACGCAACGAAAGGAATCACCGATGACCGAGACGGTGACGCGGCCGGAGCAGGGGGACATACCGCTCCTGCACGAGGTGGACGTGATGGTGGTCGGCGCGGGGCCGGGCGGCATCGGCGCCGCCGTGGCCGCCGCCCGGCAGGGGGCCAGAACTCTCCTGTGCGAGCAGTACGGCTTCCCCGGCGGCATGGCCACCGCCGGACTGGTCAACCCCTTCATGCCGAACGGGCTGGAGGGGCGGTATTTCGACACGGGCGTCTTCATGGACTGGTGCGACCTGATGGACCAGATGGGCGGGCTGGCCGAGGACGGGCGCACGTTCTGTCACGAGACGGCCAAACTGGCCGCCGAGCGGCTACTCCTGGACGCCGGCGTCGAGCTGCTCTACCACGTCCAGCTCGACCGGCCTCTGATGGACGGGCGGCGCATCGCGTGCGCGCTGATGCTGGGCAAGAGCGGCCCGACGGCGCACCGGGCGGACATCTACGTGGACTGCACCGGGGACGCCGACCTGGCCGCGCGCGCGGGCTGTGAGTTCGAGTTCGGCCGCCCGGAGGACGGACAGGCCCAGGCCATGACCACATGCTTCGACATGGCCGGGGTGGACTTCGAGCGCATGCCCGACCGGAAGACGATCAACGCGCTCTACGACAAGGCGCGCGAGGAAGGGCGGCTGGAGTGCCCGCGGGAGAACGTGCTCTTCTTCCGCACGGTCGAACCCGACCGCATCCACTTCAACACCACCCGCATCGTCCGCCACGACGCCACCGACACGCTGTCGCTGTCGGAGGCCGAGGTCGAGGGGCGCCGGCAGGTGATGGGCTATCTGCGCTTCCTGCGCCGTGACGTGGCGGGATTCGAGGACGCCCGGCTGCACGCGATAGCGGTCAACGTCGGCGTGCGGGAGTCGCGCCACGTCCGGGGCCACGCCCGCCTGACCCGCGAGGACTTCGAGAACGCCGTCAAACCGCCCGACGGCATCTGCCGGGTCAACTACCCGATTGACATCCACAGCCCCACCGGCGGCGGGGGCGAGATGACCCACATGCCGAAGGGCGAGTGGTATGAGATCCCCTACGGCTGCCTGGTGCCGGTGGGCTGCGAGAACCTGCTGGTCGGCGGGCGGCCGATCAGCGTGGACCACGCCGTGCACAGCTCGATGCGCGTGATGCCACCGGCCTGCACAGTCGGCCAGGCCGCCGGCACGGCCGCCGCGATGGCCGTTCGCGACGGGGTGGAGCCCTCGGAGCTGGACGGGCGCAAGGTGCGCCAGAGCCTGGTCGAGCAGGGCGTCTGGCTGGAGGGTTAGGCCCGACGCGCCGGCGGCAGAACTTCGCGTAACCCTACCCGCAGACAAAGGTTGGAGAAACGGCGTCTTGACAACCCGACTGCTCTCCTGTAAACTGCACGCCGTTCCGTCCCACAGGTCTACCTTCCTGTGTCACCCGAGCCCCCGCACGCGGGGCCGCACCGCCGGAGACGCCCGTGTCCGCAAGCAAGACGAGTCCATCCGAAGGCCAACCATCCCCGGCTGACGACGCAGGCGCCGGGCTGGGTCGGCTGCGCGCGGCGCTGATCCTGCTGTTCTTTCTGTCCGGGGCGGCGGCCCTGATCTATCAGGTGGTCTGGGCGCGGATGCTGCACCTGGTCTTCGGGGTCACCAGCTTCGCGGTGGCCACCGTGCTGAGCGCCTTCATGGCGGGGCTGGCGCTGGGCAGCCTGCTGGGCGGGCGCTACGTTGACCGGCACGGGGATCCGCTGCGGGCCTTCTCGGCGCTTCAGATCGGCATCGGGCTCTTCGCTCTCGTGTTCCCTTTCGTGCTGGACGGCTTGACGGGGATTTACGTCCTGATTCACCAGCAGTGGGCGACGACGTTCTACGTGTTCAGCCTCATGCGGTTCGCGCTGGCGTTCGTGGTGCTGCTGGTGCCGACGACGATGATGGGCGCCACGCTGCCCGTGCTGGTGAAGTGGTTCGTGCGCCGGCCGGAGCGGCTGGGCTCCGACGTGGGGGCGCTGTACTCGGCCAACAACTGGGGCGCCGTGCTGGGCGCGCTCGCCGCCGGGTTCGTACTGATGGAGGCGCTGGGAGTCCGGGAGACCTCCTACTTGGCCGCGGCGCTGAGCGTTGGCATAGGGCTGGCCTGCCTGGCGCTGCGCCGCCGGGCGGGGCCTGCGCAAGCCGAGCGGACCCCCGAAGCCGCGCCCGGCCCGGCCGAGGAGCCGGTGGGGCCCGCCTATCCGAGATACGTCATGTACGTGGTCCTCTGGGTGTTCGCCCTGGAGGGGTTCACCTCGCTGGCCTACGAGGTGGTGTGGACACGAATGCTGGCTGCCTCCAGCATCGTCATCACCATCTACGCCTACAGCCTGGTGGTGGCCACGTTCATCGTGGGGCTGGCCATCGGCAGCTACCTGATCCGCCGCTACGCGGACCGGGTGAAAGACCTGCTGAGCCTGCTGGGCGGCATCGAGATCGCCATCGGTCTGACGGCGGTGGGGCTGCTGCCGCTGTTCAAAGTGTCCGAGGGCCTGTTTGCGTGGGCCAGTGGTTTCCTGCGGGGGTGGGGCCCGTGGACGGCGGCCACGGCGGCCTGGACGGCGGCGCTGATCCTGGTGCCTACTACGCTGATGGGCGCGACCTTCCCGCTGGTCAGCCGGATATACACGATCAACTTCAGGGAGCTGGGCAAGCGCATCGGGGTGGTGGGCTTCCTCGACACCGTCGGTTCGATATTCGGCGCGTTCGCGGGAGGGTTCATCCTGATCCCGCTGTTGGGCATGCAGGGAAGCGTGCTGACCATAGCCGCCGTCAACGGGGCGCTGGGGCTGGCCGTGATCCTGGCGCACCCGCGTCTGCGTGCGCGGCGGAAGGTGGTCGTGACCGGCGGGCTGGTCGCGGCGGGGGCGCTGGTGTGGCTCTTCGTCCCGCACCAGGTCCGGTTCCTGCCGTGGGGCGTTGCGCAGGGCGGGTTCCACCTGCTGGACTACGAGGAGAGCATGGACGCCACAGTGGTGGTGGGACACTACTTCGGCCAGGACTGGCGCGGGCTGGCGGTGAACGGCACGGACGTGGCCGGCACCGGGAGGCTGCTGGAAAGCACGCAGATCGCGCAGGCCCACCTCCCGGCCCTGATCTACGAGGCCCAGAACGGCCGGCCCCCCACCAGCGCCGTCACCGTAGGGCTGGGCAGCGGGGGCACGTCGTACTCGCTGAGCCTGCACGAAAGCCTGGAGGACATCCACTGCGTGGAGCTGACGCCCGCCGTGCCCCGGGCAGCCAAGGAGCACTTCCAGATGATCAACCGGAACGTGTTCAGTGACCCCCGCTTCAGGATAACCATCCAGGACGGGCGGACCTACATGCTGGCCGCCCGCAAGAAGTACGACCTCGTGCTGGATGACTCGGTCCATCCCGCATACCACGGCAGCGCCAGCCTCTACAGCCGCGACTTCTTCCAGCACTGTCGTGACAGGCTGACCGAGGGTGGCGTCATGTCAGTCTGGATTCCGGTGTCCCAGATGTCCCACGAGGGGCTCCGGATGATCTTCAAGTCATTCCTGGACGTGTTCCCGCACGCGGCGCTGTGGCACTGGAACAACGAACGCAACAAGCACACCGTGCTGATCGGGCTGCAGGAGCCCATGTCGCTGGACTTCCAGAAGTTCGCACGGCGGGTGGGGCAGCCCGCCATAGCGGCGGACCTGGCGCAGGTGGACCTGGACAGCCCATACGTGCTGCTGACCAGTCTGTGGATGGACACTGCGGCGCTGCGGGAGTACTCATCGGACGCCCCGCTCCACACCGACAACCATCCCCGCCTGGCCTTCAACGCCCCCCGCTCCCTGCTGGCCGTCGTGCGCAACGACGCCTGGCTGGAGCGGCTCAACGAGATGCGCCCCCGTCCGGTCTCCGTCCTTCCGCGGGTGAAGAACCTGGGCGAGACCGAGCAGGAAGCCGCCCGGAACCGGAAACGCCTCCAGTTGGAGGAGCAGGCAGCGGCGGCCCTGAACGGCGCGTTCTTCCTCCGCGCCCTGGGCGAGGCGCAGTTGAAGAAAGACCAGGTCACCGGCGCACTCAGCAACTTCCGGCAGGCGCGTGAAGCCGCCCGGCGTGCCCGCGCCCTGAGCCCGCAGAACCCCACCTGCGCCCTGGTGCTGAGCCGGTGCGCCGCCTCGGTGGCGGAGGCCTTCCTCCGCCTCGGGCAGCTCGATGCTGCGTCCACCTGGTGCCGCCGCGCCATCCAGGCCGACCCCGACCACGGGGGCTCCTACATGGTGATGTCCAACCTCCAGTTCGCCCGCGGCAACAGGGACGAGTGGATAGCCTACATGGAGAAGGCCGTCGAGACCGAACCCCACCGCCTGACCTGGCGCTACGACCTGGCCGGTCGCTACTTCAACAACGGGCAGATCGGGAAGGCCCGTCAGGAACTGCTGCGGCTGCTGGAGGAACTGCCCGGCAACGAGATCGTCAAAGACCGGCTGAAGGAAGTGGGAGCCGCTGCCGAATCCCGCCGCGCCGTTCAGCCGCCGGCCGGGTAGCTGCCCTCGCTGCGCCAAACGTCCAGCATCAGTTCGTAGCGCGCCAGCGGCATGCCCGTGTAGATGCAGTTGCTGGTGCTGAACACGTAGCCCCCGCCCGGCATGCCGTGGTGCAGCGCGTAGCGGGCCGACTCGACCACCTGCTGGTCGGTGCCGGTGTCCAGCGCCGCGCAGCTCACGTTGCCTATCAGGCAGAGCCGGTCCCCGTAGAGCCGCTTCACCTCGGCTATGTCCACCCCGCCCTGCGGATCCAACGAGTGGATGGCGTGGGGATCGCACGCCACGATCTGGTCAAGGATGGGCATGACGTTGCCGTCGGTGTGCTTGATGGCGTAGAAGCCCAGCTCCCGGTAGCCGCGGATGAGCCGGCGCAGATAGGGTGCGACGAACTCGCCGAACTGGGCGGGGCTCAGGAACGGGCCGTCGTTGAAGCAGTAGTCGGCGCACAGAGCGAACCCGTCCAGGCCCCCCGCCTCCCGCAGGCGCTCCGCCCGCGTCAGCGCGTGCTCGACTCTTTCGGCGGCCTCCGCCTTGACCTCCTCCGGCTCGTCGGCCAGGCGCATACAGAACTCCACCATGCGGTCCCCGCCGGGGATGCTGAAGGTCGCGTCGCCGTGGAGCATCAGGAAGTAGCGCTCGCCGGACATCTCCCGGACCAGGTGGATGAGCCGGATCGTCTCCTCGACGGTGTTCGGGTTGGGGTGCAGGAAGATGGCGCTGTGCTCGTAACGCTCGGCGGTCAGCAGGTAGGTCTCGGCCATGTCACGGCGGTGCAGGCGCCGCTCCTTCTCCTGCATCTGGTCCCACTGGGCGTAGCTGCGCTGCTGGGGGTGGACCTTCCCGAACGCCTCCATGGTCAGGTAGAAGACCAGTTCGAAGTGCGGCACGCGCCCGGTGAGGGGGCGCCCCTCCAGGGCGGCGGCGAAACGCTGGCGAGGAGTCGCCTGTCGGTCGGTCACGCTTGGCCTCCTGTGGGGAACACGAGACGCAGCCCATCCTGCCAGCTCGCGGGCATAATGCAACCGGAGAAGCGCTTTTCGGGTATTGACACGGCGGACGGGGGCGTACATAATCGCACCGGACTGAGTTCCTGTCCGGCCCGGTTGGGGAGGAAGGCCCCGTGAGTATCAAGAAGCTTATCCTGCTCGTGGTGGTGGTCGTCGCCGTCCTCCTGGTGGCCTTCGAGCCGAGGGTGCAGAACGCCATCAAGGGACTGTGGCAGGAGGAGGTGGTGGACTACGCCGATCCCGACTGGCAGCCGCCGGGAACGCAGGCGATAAACAAGGTCTACCTGCCGCGCGGGGGCACATACTACCACCGCAAGGGCTGCCCCCACATGCAGGGCCAGGGCGTGGTGACCCCCCTGGAGAAGGCGCGTGAGCTGGCCCGGCCCTGCCCCCGCTGCAAGCCGCCGGCATAGTGCAGCCAGCGTCCGCGCCGCTGCGTACCGGTCTGCCGTGCTTTGACAATGCGGCGGCGCCTCGATAGACTGCGACGGTGCCGCTGGACGCCGGACTCATCCTGAGTCCATGGAGCCCCTGTGGAGCAAGCCCAAGACGCCCCTGCGCCCGAGCGCCCTCACGACGAGTCTTCTGCCACCACTCCGCCGGCACCCGGGGAGAGCGACTTCGGCTGGCGCAGGTTGCGCACGCTCCTGTTGGTGCTTTTCCTGTTGTCGGGCACGGCCGCGCTGATCTACCAGGTGGTATGGACGCACATGCTGCACCTGGTGTTCGGTGTGACCAGCTTCGCGGTGGCCACGGTGTTGAGTTCCTTCATGGCGGGGCTGGCTCTGGGCAGTCTCTACGGCGGGCGCTATGTGGACCGCAGTCGGCGGCCCATGGTGGTTTTCTGTTGTCTGCAGATTGGCATCGGCGGCTTCGCGCTGGCTTTCCCGCTCATCGTCGAGGGTCTGAGCTTCCTCTACGTGCTGGTGCGACAGCACTGGCTGACGAACTTCTATGTCTACAGCCTGTTCCGGTTCGTGATGGCGTTCGGCGTTCTCCTGTTGCCGACCACTCTGATGGGCGCCACGCTCCCGGTGCTGGCCAGGTTCTTCGTACGCCGGCGGCGGAAGCTGGGCTCGGACCTAGGGGCGCTGTACTCAGCGAACAACTGCGGGGCGGTGCTCGGGGCGCTGGCGGCGGGCTTTGTGCTGATCGAGTTGCTCGGACTGCTGCAGACCAGCTACCTGGCGGCCGCCGTGAGTATCTGCGTCGGCCTGGCGGCGCTGGCGCTGCACCGACGCCACGCCGCAACGCCCGCGCCCCAACCGGGGGCCGAACCGCCCGCCGGTGAGTCCGAACCCGAACAGCCCACGTATCCGCGCTATGTCCTGCACGTGGTGCTGTGGGTCTTCGCCCTGGAGGGGTTCACCTCGCTGGCATACGAAGTGGTCTGGACGCGCATCCTGAGCGCCAGCCAGATCGTCATCACCGTCTACGCCTACAGCCTGGTGGTCGCCACGTTCGTCGCCGGCCTGGCCATCGGCAGTTACCTGATCCGCCGCTTTGCCGACCGGGTGAAGGATCTTTTGAGCCTGCTGGGGGGAATCGAGATCGCCATCGGCCTGACGGCCGTTGCGCTGCTGCCGCTGTTCAAGGAATCGGAGGACTTGTTCTACTGGGCGGGAGTGCATCTGCAGGGCTGGGGCAGGTGGACACTGGCAACCGCCGGATGGATGGGCGCGCTGATGCTGGTGCCGACAACCCTCATGGGGATGACCTTTCCTTTGGTGGGCAAGATCTACACCGTCAAGCTAAGCGAGCTGGGCCGACGCGTCGGCAAGGTGGGCTACCTGGACACGGTGGGCTCGATCTTCGGCGCCTTCGCCGGCGGCTTCGTCCTCATCCCTCTGCTCGGTATGCAGAAGAGCGTGCTCGCAATCGCCGCCATCAACGTGGCCATCGGCCTGGCCGTCGTACTTGTGCACCCGCGGCTGCGAAGGTGGCGCAAGTTGCTGGTCACCGGCGGGTTGGCGGTAGTCTGCGCGGTGGCGTGGACGCTGGTGCCCCACGACGTTCAGTTCCTCGCCTGGCACATGGCCAGGTCGGGCCTGGCCGAGGGAATCGGCTACCACCTGCTGCACTACGAGGAGGGGATGGACGCCACCGTCACGGTGGTGCACCTGTTCACGGGCGACCAGCGTGTCGTAGCAGTCAATGGGGTGGACGTCGCAGGCACCGGGCGCGTGCTGGAGACCACCCAGAGCGTGCAGGCCCATCTGCCGGTGCTGCTCTACGAAGCGCAGAACGGCCGGCCACCCCGCAGCGCGCTGACCATCGGGCTCGGCAGCGGGGGCACCTCGCATTCCCTGAGCCTGCACCAGAACCTGGAACACATCCATTGCGTGGAGCTGTTGGACAGCGTGCGACGGGCCGCGGTGCAGTACTTTGCCATGTTGAACCACGGCGTCTTCAACGACCCCCGATACCGGCTGTTCATCGAGGATGCCCGCACCTACGTGCGCGCCGCCCGGCGCGAATACGACATCATAATGGACGACTCGGTGCATCCGAGCTTTCAGGGCAATGCCAGCCTCTACAGCCGCGACTTCTTCCGCGATTGCCGCCGCAAGCTGAGCGACGATGGCATCATGTCGGTCTGGATGCCCGTGTTCCGCATCTCGGCCGACGACTACAGGATGATCTTCCGCGCCTTCCTGGACGTGTTCCCCCACGCCACGCTGTGGCGCAGCAACAACGCCATCAACAAGCACATGGTTCTGGTCGGCACGCGAGAGCCGCTGAGCATAGACCTGGGCAAGTTCAGGCAACGCATGGCCGAACCCGCCGTGAAGGCGGACCTGGCCAGGGTGGATCTGGAAGACCCTTACGTGCTGCTCACCAGCCTGTTGATGGATTCGGCGGCGCTGCGCGCCTACAGTCAGGCAGCCCGACCCCACACCGACTACCACCCCTACCTGGCCTACTCCTGCCCCCGCAGCTTCCGGCGCTTCTACGTGACGGACCCCTGGGTGGAACGCATCGAGCACATGCGCAGCCACGGCACAGACGTTCTGGACCACATCACGAACCTGGGAGATACGCCCGAGGAGCGGGACCAGAACCGCCAGCGCCTGCTGCGCGAGCAACGCATCGCCGACCATCTCAGCGACGCGTTCGCGCTGCACCAGCGAGGACAGCATCAGCAGGCGGCCGCGGCCTGCCGGGAAGCCCTTCGCCTGGACGCCGATCACAAGATCGCCCGGTGGTTGCTGGCGCGCACCTTGAGCGTGGGCGGCCAGAGGCTGCTGGAAGCCGGCGAGCTGGAGATGGCCCAACAGGCCCTGCAGCAGGCTCTGGACGCCGACCCCGGCTATGGGGGCGCGCACATGCGCCTTGCGGGGGTGCAGTACACGCGTGGGGATCTACCGCGGGCCATCGCATCTGCTCGCCAGGCGCTGAGCCTGGAACCGCATCGGGCCAGTTGGCGGTATCCCCTCGCAATCATGTACGGCCACGCCGGCCGCTGGGACGCTGCACGCCAGCAACTCCTGAAGCTGCAGGAAGCCCTGCCGGGCAATGAGCAGGTTCAGCAATTGCTTCAGCAGTTGCCTGCGCAGGCAGCGAAGGCGCAACGCCCGCCCCGGCCCGCGAGGATGCCTGCTCTGCGCCCCCCGAGTGGAGAACCGGATCAGTAGTCGGGCAGGCCGATGTCCAGCCGCTCGCGCCCTTCCTCCTCTGTGATGCGACCGGTGAAGTACTCGCTGCCCGTCTGCAGGTAGCGGCAGCCCCGCCGCAGAGCCCGGGCGTAGTGGCTCCCCCCGCCGGCGGCCTCAAGCGCCTCCTCCATCGGGACGTCTGCCGGCCCATTCCGCTGGATCGAGCGCGCCAGACGGATCAGCGGGTCGGCCGGATCGTAGAAGTTGACCTCTTCGATGAACCGGCGCACCTTCCCGGCGTCGGGCTCCGCCAGCGCCTTCGCATAGCGCGGGATGCTGACCCGGTATTCCTGCCGGAGGTCGAGCAGGCCGTCGAGCCAGCCCTCGATGTCCCGCGCGTCTGGCTTCAGCGTGTGCAGCCCCAGCAGCGCCCGCTGTAGGACGGCGCGCAGAAGCTCCTCAACGTCCGCCGCGCGGACGTCTCCCGCCGACAGGGACTCGAGCGGCGCCTCCAGCGTGGCCGGCGAGTAGGGCTCCTCGGCGCCGGAGCCATATACCTCGAGAAACAGGAACACGTCGTGGTAGATGCTGCAGTCGGTGGGCGACTCCTCGCAGTCCGGGTCCGCAGCCCGGAAGACGGGCTTCATCTGCCGGTCGGCCGCACGGTGGCACAGCCAGCCCAGCACGAATGCCAGCCGGGCCCCCGCCCGCTCCTTGCCGTCGCCCTTCTCCCACGTCTCAGCATAGCGACCCAGCAGTTCGACGGTGAACCGGTCGCCCCAGCGGGTCAACCCGCCCAACCTGGTAGTATCGTGATGATGCCTGAGGGCTTCCTTGAAGGGGGCACAGATGGCCGGCCAGCTCAGGGCCAACCGACGGCAATCGTCAACTACGGCAGTGTGCGTGATGTTCTCCGACATTGCTGACACCTTACTTGAGGAAGTCGCGGAGCACGGCGCCGTCGGCGTCCGCCGGGACGGGCAGTCCGGCGGCGGCGGCCATCGTCGGCGCGACGCCGGTGATCAGCGACGGCCGCTCACGCCGATAGCCTTCCCGCACGCCGGGACCGCTGAGCACGAAGTACGAATCGTCCGAGTGCGAGCCGGCGTTGAGCAGCGGCCAGTCCCACGTGCCGGTCTGCTCGCGCGTGTTGTGCTTCCAGAACTCGTCCGCCGGCATGACGTCATCGTGCCGGACCTCGGCCGGCCAGAGGAACACGTCGCCCACGCGATCCCCGCCGACTCCCAGTCGGCCGGCCTTCGCGGTGGGCAGGACGGCCTGGAACACGTG
>JAWOCH010000282.1:0-3013 GCA_046483865.1 Candidatus Brocadiia bacterium
AGCCGACTGCTGTTTTTGAGCATCGCCTCTATCTCCGTCAACCGCCCCAGCTTGGCGTCGCGCTCGCTGTCCAGCTGCTGCAGACGAAAGAGTTCCTCCTGTCCTGCCATCCTCGTCTCCTCCTTAGCCCCAGGTCCCTCTCAGGCAGATATGGTCCCCCTCAAACTTCGGCCCCCGGTCGCCCACCCCAGATGCTGTCGCCCCGCTGGCGGACGGCCCTAGGCTGGCCGGTGACCAAGCCCTGGCCCTTGCGCACGGTGCCAGACAACGGATCAAAGAGCACAACGGCACCGTGCGCAACCTGAACACGACGGTGCAGTCGTTCCCCGCCATGCTGGTGGCCCGCCCGGCCGGCTTCGGGCCGGCGGAGTTCTTCGAGATCGACCTGGCCACCGAGCGTCAGGCGCCGGAGCTGGACCTGGAGGAGACGCGATGAGGAGCGCGCGGATGCTCCTGCTGGCGGCGGTCAGCATCTGCATGCTCGGGGTGGGGGGCGCCGAGCTGGGCCACGAGCGCATCACGGCATTCCACAGCGATATCCAGGTGCGCGAGAACGGCGACCTGCGGGTGACCGAGACCATCGGCGTGGTGGCGCGGGGCGACAAGATCCGCCACGGCATCTACCGCGACTTCCCCACCGTCTACCGCCGGTGGTTCGGCGCGCGGAAGGTGGTGGGCTTCGAGGTGAAGGAGGTGCTGCGAGACGGGGAGCCCGAAGGCCACCACTTCAGCCCCCAGCCGGCCGGCACGCGGCTCTACATCGGCCGCGCCAACACGCGCCTCCGGCCCGGCCGCTACACCTACGAGGTCACCTACCGGACGACGAACCAGATCCTGTTCGGGGAGGAGCACGACGAGCTGAACTGGAACGTGACCGGCACCGGCTGGGACTTCCCCATCGAGCAGGCTTCGGCCACCGTCCGGCTGCCCGGCGTGCCGCGCCACGAGATACAGGTGTTCGGCGCCTACACCGGGCGGCACGGCCAGGAGGGCCGCGCCTGCGAGGGCGGCATCCAGGCAGACGGGACCGTGCAGGTGCAGACAACGCGGCGGCTGATGCCGGGGGAGAACCTGACCGTCGCCGTCGGCTGGCCGAAGGGCTACGTGGCCGAGCCGCCGATGGCGCAGAAGGCCCTGACTTTCCTGAAGCACAACTGGGGCTTCGTGGTCGCCGTCGCCGGTGCTATCGCCATCGTTGCTTACTACCTGGTGGCATGGCATTACGTGGGGCGCGACCCGGAGGCGGGGGTGGTGATCCCTCTGTTCGAGCCGCCGGAGGACCTGAGCCCGGCCGCGGCGCGCTTCGTTCGCCGCATGGGATACGATCAAGAGACGTTCACCGCCGCGCTGATCAACATAGCGGTCAAAGGCTACGTGTCCATCCACCAGGACGGGGACGGCGACTATACGGTGCGCCGGGCAGAGGCGCCCCGCAGCGTGCTGAGCACCGAGGAGAAGAAGATCGCCGGGAAGCTGCTGGGTCGGCGCGACTCGCTGAAGCTGGAGCAAAGCAACCACGCGCGCATCGGCAAGGCGCTCAAAGCCGCCAAGACGGCCCTCCGGGTGGGTTTCGAGAAGACACACTTCCTGACCAACAAGGCGCACTTCATCGTCGGCCTGGCGGCCACGGGCCTGCTGCTGGCGGCGGTCGTCGTGGCCCACGCGCCTGTGCCGGCGCTGTTCCTGGCGGTCTGGCTGGCCGTCTGGAGCGTGGGCACGATCGGGCTGCTGGGGGCCGCTCTGGCGGCGTGGCGCAGCGTGTTCGCCACGGGCCGGTTCGGCTCCCTGGGCCAGGCGCTGTGGCTCAGTCTCATCGCGCTGCCCTTCCTGGGCGGGGAGATCTTCGCCATGTTCATGCTGGCGAACATGACGACCTGGGCGGTGCCGGTCATCGCCGCCTCGCTGGCCGTCATCAACGTGCTTTTCTACCACCTGCTGAAGGCGCCCACGCTGCGGGGCCGACGGGTGCTGGACCGGCTGGAGGGGTTCCGGATGTACCTGGCGGCGGCGGAGAAGGACAGGCTCAACGTGCTGAACCCGCCGGAGCGGACGCCGGAGCTGTTCGAGCGCTACCTGCCCTACGCGCTGGCCCTGGAGGTGGAGCAGGAGTGGTCCGAGCAGTTCGCCGGCGTTCTGGAGCGCGCCGCCCAGGAGGATCGCTCCTACAGCCCGGGCTGGTATCACGGCACCGGCTGGAGCCCGACACGGCCCGGCTCTTTCGCCGGTTCACTTTCGGGCTCTTTCTCCAGCGCCATCTCCTCGGCTTCCGCGGCCCCCCGATCAGCCTCCGGAGGCGGCGGCTTCTCCGGAGGAGGCGGAGGCGGCGGAGGCGGCGGAGGATGGTAGAACGGCAGGCTTGAGGCATGAGGCCTGAGGCTTGAGGAACGACGACGGCAGAACGACAAAGGCGCCGCAGCGCAGGCGGCGGGCTAAGTGGTTTGAGGCAAGTGCGTTCCGCGTGCCGAACGCCGCCCGGCGGCGACACTTACCCAGATTGGGTAGGTCCGGCGTCCCCGCCGGACCGAGGCGCGGCGAGGGTACCTCTTTAGCGCGTGTCATCAATGTTGCGGCGCGGTTGATGTCTTTGAGGCCCGACAGGGCCGACTCAGTCGTAGCCCAGGGCGCCGCGCGGCGTCGTCTGCCCGCGCAAGCCCTGGGGAAGCTGGTCAGGGTCATTCAGAAGTCGTCAGCAGCGCACGTTCCCCCGGCCCAGAACCCACACAGTGTGTAGCCCAGCCGCCCTCGGCTGGGGGCAGAAGACGGATCACGGCCGAGGGCGGCCGTGCCACATAGGCCAGGTCCCTTCTCGGGCAGCAACTCGCCAGTTCAGGTCGGTTCAGTCAGAGAATTGAATGACCCTGGAAGCTGGTGCGGTCCCAAAGCGGTGGGCCTGCCCCGGGTCAGGGGGCTTGCCGCTCGCGCCTGCGCTCGCGGCTTCACCCGGAGCTACGGCTCAGACGCCCGCCGTCCGGCGGGCTGAAAGCACCCTTCAGCAGTCTTCCGCGGGCGTGCA
>JAWOCH010000083.1:0-8734 GCA_046483865.1 Candidatus Brocadiia bacterium
CGACGAGCTCGTCGAACCGCTCGTACAGAGGGTTCTCCTGGCCGTGGCGGCGGATCCAGTGGGCCGTAAACGTCCCGCCACGGCTCACGATGCCGCAGGTCCGCTTCTCGATCTCCCCGGAGCGAACCAGGTCCCGCGTCACGCCGCAGTGCACCGTCACGAAATCCACGCCGTCCTCGGCGTGGCGGCGAACGGCGGCAAGCATGTCGTCGGCGGTCATCTTCGCCACGTCGCCGTGGGCTCGGGCGGCGTCGGCGGCGGCCTCGTAGATAGGGACGCTGCCGAGGGCCACGTCGCACCTCTCGCGGATCTCCGCCCGGATACCCCGCAGGTCGCCGCCGGTCGAAAGGTCCATGACGGCGTCGGCGCCGGCGTCGAGGGCGGCCTGGAGCTTGGCCAGCTCGTGCTCCACGTCGCTGCGTTCGGGCGAGGTGCCGATGTTGGCGTTGACCTTGGTGCACAGACCCGCGCCGATGCCCACCGCCCGCAGGTCCGCGTGTCCGCGATTGGCGGGTATCACCGCCCTTCCGCCGGCCACACGGTGGAGCAGTTCCTGCTCGGCCAGGGGCTCGGTGGTGCAGACCTGCCGCATCTGCGCTGTCAGGACGCCCTCGATGGCGCTTTCGAGCTGGGTCATCTCGGCCGGCCTCCGGCGGGCAGGGCAAACGTATCTGTCGGCGGATTGGCAGGGCGGCTGGCGGGCCTGCAGAAGGCTGGCCCTGAGGCCGTCAGCGCCGCGCCTGCCCCGTCCTTGCGATTATACTGTGCCCCCGCTCGACGCGCAAACCGCCGGGCCCCGACTCAAAGAAGCCACGTGAGCAAAGCCAGCAACACGAGGCCAAAGACAGCGCACACGGCGACCAGCACGACTATCTGCCGCGCCTTGTCGCCCAGAGACGGCAACTGCAGGGCCCTGGAGGGGGCCTCCGTGCCGGATGCCCGGCCGGCCCTGCCCAGCCCGATGCCCTCCTGTGCGAACGTTGCGGCGTCCAGCTCCAGCTTGCCCTTTCCGGCAGCCCGGGCGATGCGCCTGAGTCGCTCCCGTTCGGCACCGCTGGGCAGCCAGCGAGCCGCCTCCAGCCAGTACTCCCGGGCCTTCTGACGCTCCCCGGACAGGTAGAGCCGACGAGCGGCCTGGATGCTTTCGCGGAACGCTTTGCGCACGCGCCCCTCCTTGAACTGCCGAACGGCCCGCTGGAGGGCATCGCTGGGCGCCCCCTCGCGCAGAAGCTTCTCCAGCAGGGGACGGGCTGTGGCGTAGCGGCCACTGCGCAGGGCCGTGCGCAGTTCCGCCGGCAGGTCATCGTCTCTCTCGGGCCGGCCTTCTTCGGGCAGGCCGAGTTCATCCTTGACGCTGGCCACCGTCAGGCTGGAGGGATTCAGTTCGGCTGCCTGGTAGATAGCCTCGACGGCCGCCTCGCGCTGGCCCATGCCTGCCAGCCGGATGGCCTCCTCGGCCAGCCTCTCTCCCTCCCGCTCCCTGTGCTCTATCTCGTCCAGCAACCTCGCCATGCCCTTGGTGCCCGGCGGCAACTGCTCCAGAAGCCCCAGGGCCTCTTCCAGCTCTCCGACGTCAACCTTCGCGCGGGCCTCTGCCATTATCTGGGGCGCGTTGTCCGGCGGTGCGGGCGGCGCGGGGGCATGCTCCTCGGCCGGCGCCTCCGGCTCGGCTCCCTCCACGACGGCCGCCACGAAACTGGCCGTACTGCCGCTGGCCTCGCAGAGCGTCTCGAACAGCTCGTGCCCGTCGGCGAAGCGCATGTTCGGGTCGTTGGCCAGGCACCGCCGCGCCACTGCGCGCAGGGAATCCGGCCAGTCTACTGCCTTCGGGTCCACCCCGGGCGCCGGCGGGTTGCCGGTCAAACAGCGCAGCAGGATCAGGCCGAACGAGTAGATATCCGACCGGGTGTCGTAGTCGCGGACGTTGATCTGCTGCTCAGGCGCGCGGTAGGGATGCTGCAGGTGGCCGCGGACGGCGTCGTTGCCCGCCTGCTGCTCGTCCAGCCACAGAGGCAGCATGAAATCGCTCAGCAGCACGTCTTCGCCGCGCAGGGGGAACACGTTGGTCGGCTTCAGGTTGCCGTGGGGGCCTGTGCTGGAGTGCAGCGAGCGGATGGCGGCCGCAAAGTCCAGGGCGAACTCGACCAGGTAGCGCTGGATCCAGCGCCCCGCCTGCCTGGCCACCGAGCCCTGCGGGATGTAGCGCATCAGCATGTAGCAGTAGCCGGCCTCGACACCGCATTCGTAGAGGTCAACCACGTGCCGGTCGCGCAGCCCCTTCCAGAACCGCGTCTCCGTCTGCAGCCGTTCGGCAGCGTCCTCGCTCTTAAGCTGGGAGACGGGGATGGCGCGCACGCACGACTCGGCAAAGCCTTCTTCCAGCGGCTCGGTCAGCCACAGGGAGCAGAATGAGTCCGCAGCTACACGTCGCTGCAGTTCGGCGCCTCCGAGCTGAACGCCCTCGGTCAGGCCACCGGCGCCGGCTGGGGATTCGGCGTTGGCGTCGCTCAAAGCAGGGCCCTCATTGGAGTGGCGGATGGAGTACGGCCCTGTGATTACTCCCCCATTGTAGGCAGGCGGGGCGCGCCTTGTCAAAACTTGCGCGCCGACGGGGCGGTGCCGTATAACTGCCGTCGGGGGTCATGTCCATGTTTTCAGACGCCTTCCTTACAGCCACGCTGCTGACCACGATGGCGGGCCTGTCCACGACGGTGGGCAGCCTGGTGGCGGTTTTCTACCGCGAGCCGGGGCCGCGCTACATGGCCCTGGCGCTGGGATTTTCGGCAGGAGTTATGATCCACGTCTCCTACGTGGAGCTGCTCAACGGCAGCATGGGCCGCCTGGCAGAAGGCGGCATGGGCGCGGATGAGGCATTTGCGCTGGCCCACCTGGCGCTGTTCGCCGGCTTCGTGCTCATGCTGATCATTGACGTGTTCGTTTCGCACTCCTACATCATGGAGACCGGCGAGAAAGAAGCCGAAATGCAGCGGATGGGGCTGCTGGTGGCGCTGGGCGTGGCGATCCACAACTTCCCGGAGGGCATGGCAACCTTCGGCGCGACGCTGCAGGATCCCTCGGTGGGGCTGGCCGTCGCCATCGCCGTCGCCATCCACAACATCCCGGAGGGGGTGGCAGTGGCCGTGCCCATCTACCGCGCCACCGGCAGCGCGCGGAAGGCATTCACATGGTCGTTTCTGTCCGGCGTGACAGAGCCCCTGGGGGCGATTCTGGCGGGCCTGCTGTTGATGCCGGCCCTCAGCATCCCCTGGGTCCTGCCCTGCACCCTGTGCCTGGTGGCGGGATTCATGATCTACATAGCTTTCGACGAGCTGCTGCCCGTGGCGCACAGCTACGGCCAGGAGCACGTGGCCATACTGGGCGTGCTGGCCGGCATGGCCGTGATGGCCCTGAGCCTGGGGCTGTTGTGAGAAGGAGGCGTGAGACTGAAGATACGGCAGCCCATGCGGGCGACGCCTTTCGCCGGACCTCACGGCTTGAGCCTTCGTACAGCTTGACGCATACGGCGCTGCTCCGATATCATCCATCGGGCCGCCCGCCGGACCGTTGCGGCCGATGTTCGCCTTCCACTTGCAGGGCAGCCGATAGGCTATGGGACGCTTCCGCAGAGGCATAGACTGGAAGCTCATCCTGCGCTTCTACGCCTTTGCCCTACCCCACTGGAAGCTGGTGATTCCTTCGTTTGTCGCATTGCTGATCTGCGCGGCGATGAACGTGAACCTGCTGGTGATGGTGAAACCGGCGGTGGAGGCGGTGCAGTACAAGGAGCAGAAAGCCGCCCAGGCTCGTGGCGAGTCGCAGGAGCCGACCGAGTTGCTCGCAGAAGCACCCCCGGAAGAGGAATCGCTGCTGGAGGAGACCAAGCGCAAGGCCACCGATTGGTTCATGAGTCTTGGGCCGGTGGCAGCGCTGAACAACTGGGTGTGGTCCGGTGACCCCGTCAAGAAGCTGGCCTTTCTGCTGGCCGCCGTCTTCGCGCCGGTGCTGTTCGCGGCGGGTTTCGCCTACGAGTATATCCATCGGCGTGTCGTGTGGGCGGTGATGACGGACGTGCGTGTAGCCGTCTTCCAACGGGTCAGCAGCCTTTCTCTGTCCTACTTCGCCGCCAGGCGCACCGGCGACCTGGTCAGCCGCCTGACCAACGACATCACCAACGCTCAGACGGCACTGAAGCTGATGTTCGGCAGGATCATCCAGCAGCCGCTCTACCTGGTGGCTTTCTTCGGCGTGGCCCTTGTCTCCAGTTGGCAACTCACTGTGATAGCCGTTGTCTGCTTCCCGGCGCTCGCGCTGCTTCAGGGCCGCTATGGACGGCGCATCCGTCGCCACAGCACCAAGAACCTGGAGCGCCTGGCCGACGTGACCGACTCCATCACCCAGACGCTGCAGGGCATCCGCGTGGTGAAATCCTTCGACGGCGAGAAGCGGGAGGCCGAGAGCTTCCGCGGTCGAGCCATGGAACAGCTCCGCCGCGCCATTAAGCTGGTGCGAACACGGGCCTGGGCCGACACGCTGCCCAGTTTGTTCCTGGTGGAGGTATTCGCGCTGGTGGTCATCGTTGCGGGCGGCCTGGTGGGTGCCGGCAAGCTCGGCCTGAGTAACCTGCTGCGCTGTTTCGCCGCCCTGGCGGCAACGGCCGGGCCGCTGCGGCGCATCGTCAAAGCATACAACGACCTGCAGCAAAGCTCGGCCGGCGTCGCCCGCCTGTTCGAGCTGCTGGATGCCGAGCCGCGGATACGGGACCACCCGGAGGCCGTGGAGATAGACGGCGTGCGGGAGGGGGTTCGCTTCAGCGACGTATGGTTTTCCTACGACTCCGAGCCCGTGCTGAAGGGGATTGACCTGTTCGTGCCCGCCGGGAAGACCTATGCCATTGTGGGCGAGACGGGAGCGGGTAAGAGCACACTGCTGGACCTGGTCGCGCGGTTCTACGACGTGGACTCCGGGGCGGTGTCCGTTGACGGAGTTGACGTGCGCCGCATCAAGCGCAGCAGCCTGATGCAGCAGATCGCCATCGTCGGCCAGCACCCCTTCCTGTTCAACCGCACCATCGCCGAGAACATACGCTACGGCGACCCCGACGCCACCGACCAGCAGGTGCAGGCGGCCGCCCGTGCGGCCAGCGTCCACGAGTTCGTGGCCTCCCTGCCCGAGGGCTATGAGACAATGGTCGGGGAACGGGGGGACCGCCTGTCCGGCGGCCAGCGCCAGTGCATCACCATCGCCCGGGCCATCCTGAAGGACGCCCCCGTGTTGATCCTCGACGAGGCAACCAGCAACCTGGACGCGCAGTCGGAGATGCTCGTACGCACGGCACTGAGCAACCTCATGCAGGGCCGCACGACGTTCGTGATCGCCCATCGCCTCTCTACTGTGCGCGACGCCGACCGAATCGTCGTGCTGAGGGACGGGCAGATCCTGGAGGAAGGCACCCACGGGGAGCTGCTCCAGCGGGGCGGGGAGTACGAGCGGCTTTACAGGTTGCAGTTCTTTGAGGACCCGCAGGACGCAACCGCCTCGCCGGCCGCCGAAGACTGAGCAGCTCAACCGGTCGCCGGAAGGTGTGCTACCATAGTTCGCACTTCGGGATCCGTACTGTGCACTTGAGACTCGCGGGAAGGGGTGCGCCGATGAACGCCTCTCAGTTGCTGGCCTGGCTGGTGTGTCTGCTGATCGCGGCGGGTGCGGCCGTGCTGGCCGTGCACAACAGCTACAAGCTGGCCGTGCTGAACCGGCAGTTCGCCCGGGTTCAGAGCGCCGCACAGGACCACACCGAAGTCCTGACCGACATACGGGACATACTCAGCCGCATGGAGCAGAACCAGCCGGCGGAAGCCGGCGCGCAGTGACGTGGGCACAAGACCTCCGGCGCCGTGAGGCGACCCTGTGCAGTCCTGGAGAAGCTGCCGTCCCTGCTCAGAAGTGCTCTTCCCGGTAGGTAGCGAAGTCGGTCAGGTGCTGCCGCTCTTCAGCCATGATGTCCCGCAGCAGGTCGCGGTTCTCCTCGGGGACAAAGCGGATCATCTCGTGGTAGAAAAGCAGCGTGTTGCGCTCCATCTCCATGCTGGTCTCGACGGCTTCCCGCTCGGAGTCCAGCCGGCGGGCCATCTCCTCGCTCTCCTCACCCTCGGGAAAGATGCGGCCCTCCATCAGGTAGGACATGTAGGACTCGTACTCGCCGGCGTACTGCTCCCCTCCCGGCCGATACTCGCCCACCTGATCGAGCAGGTTGCGGAACTTCTCCTCGTGGTCGTCCTCCATCTGGGCCACATCGAGGGCGAACTGGCGCAGTTCCTCCGAGTCTGTCTGTTCAGCCAGGGCACGGTAGAAGGTTGCCCCGGTCTGCTCCTCCCGGATTGCCACCTCAATCAACTCTCGCGCGGAAAAAAGCTCTGGCATGACATGTCCTCCTGTGGTTGCTGAAGCGCCCCCGCGGGATGCCGCCACCCCGCGAGCGGTCCATGCTAATCCAAACCGTCCACCCGTTCAACGGCCCGCACGCCCTCCCGGGGTCCGGATTCCGGCCGGCAAGCGACGGCAACAGCCGCGGCTTGCCTGGCCGTTGTCGCCTCCACTGGCGCCGCGAAAGGTACATATACCACACACAAATGTACACATCTGACCTTGACCGAGCATTTGGACGTGTTATACTCGGGACGTCGCACACAGCAGACGGGACTGCGTTTGGGGCCTGCGGGCCGGGGGAAGTCTCCCCACGTGGCCCTCCTGTGTGTACGGCACAGGCGTGCAGCTAAGGAAGAAAGGAGCGATGCGCTCGGCATAGAGCAGTTTCCGAGGAAAGGCAGTGTCGCGACGGCCCCCCTGGGCCGCACCCGCGCAGGCGCTCCCCAACGGCGTTGCGCGATGGAAGACGGCTTGCACGAGTCGCCGAAGTCCTGTGGAAGGAGCCGTATGATGCATCCAGCTCACCATAGCAGCACCCGGATAGCCCTCCTCATCCTGATCGTCGTAGCCGTGCTTGCCCCCTGGCAGGCCCCCGCCCTCGGCTACACAGACCTGACCGGCGACTACACCTGGAAACCAGTGAAGATCGGCGGCGGAGGCTGGGTCGTCGGCTGCTGGGTCCATCCGACCGAGACGGACCTCGTCTACTGCCGCTCCGACGTGGGCGGTGCCTATCGCTGGAACGAAACCACCGGAACCTGGAAGAACGTAGTCACCTCCGCCAGCGTTCCCGAACCAACCGGGGGATACTACGGTTTCTACTCGGGCGTGGACAGCATCGTCGGCGCCCCCACCGACCCAAACGTCGCTTACATGGCCTTCCGGGGCGATGTGTACAGGAGCACGGACCGAGGAGACACCTGGACGCTGCCGGGCACGCTCGGCGTGACGATGGAGCCGAACGGCTCGGGCCGCCAGGAAGGCGAACGTTTGGCGGTGGATCCCGCCGATGTCAACGTGGTCTACTACGGCTCCGTTGCCGACGGCCTGTGGGTGACCACTGATGGCGCCGCCACCTGGAGCCAGGTCAGCGCCATACCGGTGGGCACCGCCGAGCACGGCGTCAGCACCGTGGTGTTCGACCCCAACTCCGGCACCACCGGCGGGAAGACCAACGTGATCTACGTGGGCGTCTACGGCTCTGGCGTCTACCAGAGCACTGACGCCGGCGCGAGCTGGTCGCAGATCCTCAGCAGCGGCGACCCGCGCGACGCCGAGGTCGGCCCCGACGGCACTTACTACGTCGTTGACCAGAACGCCCAGTCCATCAAGAAGTACTCGGGCGGGAGCTGGACGGACATCAGCCCCGGCGCCCAGAGCTGGGCCGATATCGCCGTTGACCCCTTCAACGGGCAGCGCCTGTTCACCACCAGAAGCGGCGGGGGCAACTTCTGGCGCTCCACCGATCAGGGAGCGAGCTGGACCCAGCTCGGCAGGTCCACCTACTCCGATATCACCTGGCAGCACAACTACTACTACGGCTCAAGCTGGATGAGCATCGGCGAAGTCATCTTCGACCCCAACGTCCAGGACAGGATGTGGTTGGCCGAGGGCTTCGGCATGTGGCGCACCTCGGATGTCAACGACGGCGAGGTCACCTGGACGTCGGTCAGCCGCGGCATCGAGGACACCTGTGCAAAGGACATTCTTTGCCCCGCCAGCGGCAAGCCGGTCAGCGCCAAGATGGACCTGAACGTCCACTACCACAGCGACCCCGACTCATACAACGCCCAGCACATGGCGGAGATCTTCTCCGGCGCCTGGAGTCTGGACTGGTGCGGCAGCGACCGGCTGTCCATTGCTGTTGTGTCCGAGCAGCAGAGCCATTACGAGAGCGGCTACTCCTCCGACGGGGGCCAGAACTGGACGAGGTTCTCCTCGGACCCGGCCGAGAAGCAGGACGTGCCCCGCGGCATCGGTGTCTCGGCCACTGACCTTGACAACATCATCTTGTTCAACGGCACCAACAACTTCGTCTACTACACCACCAACCGGGGCGGCTCCTGGAACGGACCGACCAACCTGGGCACCCCGCACAGCCAGTGGTGGGGCCCCGGTGACGGAGCCGTGGCCGCCGACAAGGTGGACGGAGGCACCTTCTACGTCTACAACTGGGCGGGCGATGCCGACGGCGGCATCTGGCGCTCCACCGACGGCGGCGCCGGGTGGAGCCACGTCAGCACGGACCTTCCGCAGTATCGCTACCCCGCGTCCATGGAAGCCGTCCCCGGCCACGCAGGCCACGTCTGGT
>JAWOCH010000418.1:0-4690 GCA_046483865.1 Candidatus Brocadiia bacterium
TGGAGTTTGTGGGCGGCGGCAGCCTGGTGCTCGGCCTGGGCGCGGGCACGGTGTTCTGCGCCGGATGTGCAGTTGCCCTGGTGGTGCAGCACTGGCAGGTGATGAAGACGCTGGCGGCCGCGGCACTCCCGGCCGCCGCGCTGACGGTGGTCGCCGGAACAGGCGCCGGCGGAGCGGTCGGGCCCATCTACCTGGCATGTGGTGCGGCGGCGGCCACCTGCGCGCTGGCGGCGGCCTGGGAGTTGCGCACACGGCGGCTCCTGGCCGACCTGGCCGAGCGCGCGCCGCCCGAACACTGGGAGGCAGCCGAGGCGCTCACGCGCCTGCACCGACAAACGCTGGACCGGCGCGTGCAGCGGCGGACGCTCGGCCTGCTGGCGCAGGTCCGCGACCAGCGCGCCGCGGAGTTCCTCCTGCATGACGCGCGTGATGCGGACGAGGCCGCGAAGGCGCTGGCGCAGATGGCGGAGGATGACTTCGCCCTGATCGAGCCGTTCGTCATCGGTTACCGGGCGTTGGAGCCGGCCCGTCGCCGGCGACTGCTTGCCGCTTTGCGACGCGTCGAGGCCACGGATGTGCGGCAGATCCTGAGTCAGATGGTGGAAGAGGACGACCTGCAGGGCGCTCGCATGTTGCTTGACGATCTGGCCGAACGGGTCGAGCCGCCCTATAATGAGACCTGAACACGCCGCGCAAGCTGGGAGGACCGCCGGTAGATGGAGCTGTTCGACCTGTCGGGCAAAGTGGCGCTGGTGACCGGTTCATCGCGCGGCCTGGGCCATGTGTTCGCGCGCGGGCTGGCCGAGGCGGGCGCCACCGTGGTGCTGAACGGCCGCCACGAGGAGGCACTCGTGGAGGCGCGAGCCGCCCTCACGGCGGACGGCCTGGACGCGCGGCTCAGTTGCTTCGACGTGACCGAGGAAGAGGCCGTCGAGCGGGCCATCGCCGACATCGAAGAGCGCGTCGGCCCGATCGGCATACTGGTCAACAACGCGGGCGTGAACCTGCGCGGGCCGCTGGAGGATTTCGAGACGGAGCGCTGGCGCAGGCTGATGGCCGTGAATCTGGACGGAGTCTTCTTCGTGACCCGCGCCGTCGGCCGCCGCATGGTGGAGCGCGAGGAGGGGAAGATCATCAACGTCTGCTCCCTGATGAGCGAGGGCGGCCGCCCCTCGACCGCCCCCTACGCGGCCAGCAAGGGCGCACTGAAGATGCTCACCCGCGCCATGGCCACCGAATGGGGTTCGCACAACATACAGGTCAACGGCATCGGGCCGGGCTACTTCCTGACCGAGATGACACGCCACATGGCCGAGGACCCCGAATGGGACCGCTGGGTGCGCAACAGCGCGCCGGCCGGCCGCTGGGGCAAACCGGAGGAACTCGTGGGCGCCGTGGTTTTCCTGGCCTCCGAGGCGTCCTCATTCGTGAACGGACAGGTGATCTACGTGGACGGCGGCTGGCTGGCCTCGCTGTGAGGCGCCGGCCGCCGGGCAGAGAGAAAGGAGCGAATGCAATGAGAATCGCACTGTGCGTGGGGGTCGTGCTGTTGTCCGCTGCTGCCATGGCGGCCGCACCGCCGAAGGGCGTCAGCGTGTCGGAACTCCAACTGGTGGTCGGCGACCTGCGCTTCACGGAAGGCCCGGTGTGGCATCCGGACGGCTACCTTATCTTCAGCGACATCCCGGCCGACACGATCTACAGCGTCCGGGACGGGGAGACCGTGGTCTACCGCCGTCCCAGCGGCAACTCCAACGGCCTGGCCTTCGACCTGGAGGGACGCCTGCTGGCCTGCGAGCACGGCAACCGCCGCGTCTCCCGCACACTCGAATCCGGCGAGGTCGTCGCCTTGGCCACCCACTACGAGGGCAAGAAGCTCAACAGCCCGAACGACCTGGCCGTCAGGTCCGACGGCTCTATCTACTTCACCGATCCTCCCTACGGCCTGGGGCGAGGCGTCGAGCCGGAGCTGGACTTCCAGGGCATCTTCCGCATCGGCGCCGACGGTGAGCTGACGCTGCTGGCGAAGGGCTTCGTCAAGCCCAACGGCATCGCCTTCTCGCCCGACGAGAAGGTGCTCTATGTGGCGGACACCGAGCGGCAGTTGGTCGCCGCCTTTGAGGTGCTGGAGGACGGCACGCTCGGCGAGCAGAAGGAGTTCGCGCGCCTGCAGACGCCGAACCGCTGGTCCGGGCCGGACGGGATGAAGGTGGACGTCGCGGGCAACCTGTATGTCACTTCGCCCGGCGGCGTGCACGTGTTCGATCCGGACGGCGAGTTGATAGAGCTGATCGCCACGCCGAAGAACCCCACAAACTGCGCCTTCGGCGGGCCGGACGGCCGGACGCTGTTCGTCACCGCCCAGGACAGTGTCTATCGCGTGCAGGTCAAGAACGCGGGCGACGTCTGGACGCGTCGGTTCGTTTCAGAAGAGGAAGAGGCGCCTAAAGCGCCCGGACCATCGTCAGAAGCATCTTGAACGGCTGGAGCGCCCGTACGCTGTGGGGCACGTCGGCCGGCAGCATCACCACCTGGCCGGTGTCCGCCTCCACGGCCTGCCCGCCGACGGTGAACTCCGCCTCGCCCTCAAGCACCACGGCGTACGCGTCGAACGGCGTGGTGTGTTCGCTGAGGCTCTGGCCCTTGTCGAAGGCGAACAGGGTCAGCGTGCCCTCGTCCTTGTCCACCAGCGTGCGACTGACTATCGAGCCAAGCGCCGTCTGCACCAGATCCACCAGGCGGTAGGGCCGCCCCGGCTCGATCCCCTGCGGAATGCTCTCGTCCGGCTGCTGCTTGCCCATCGTCGTGCTCCTCTTGCCGCTTGGTCAGTTCTCCGGCATCCAATGAGGGTCCTTGCCCCACCACTTGACCGTGCAGCCGATAGGCTTCGTCTCGGGAACGCTGACCTCCCGGCCGGCCAGAACCTCCTCCAGTGCCTGACGCAAGTCCTGGCGCTCCGCCGCCTCCGGATCGTCCGGGTTGTCGTCAATGCGCCCGTGGTACACCACCTTCCGCTCGCTGTCCAGCAGAAAGACGTGCGGTGTGCGCAGGGCGCCGTAGGCGGTGGCGACCTCCTGGGAACGGTCGCGAAGGTAGGGGAAGTTGAAGCCCTTCTCCCGCGCGCGCTCCACCATGTGCTCGAAATCGTCGGTCGGGTGACCCTCGTCCTCGTTGGGATTGATGGCCACAAGCTGGACGCCCCTATCCTCGTAGTCCGACTGCAGCCGGACAAGCCGGTCCTCATACTGAACGGCGGTGGGGCAGTGGTTGCAGGTGAAGACGACGACTACGGCGTCCATGTCGGCGTAGTCCTCCAGGCTGTGCATCTGCCCGTCTACGCCTTTCAGCTCGAAGCCAGGGGCGTCGGCCCCTGTGTCTATCGTGAAGCCCATCGGTCAGCCCTCCTGGTTCTGTTCGGGTTCTTCCGCGTTGGCGACAAACAGCCCGCACTCGCACTCGCCCAGGCCTCTGATTTCTTCCCTGGCCGAGCGGCAGGGGCAGATGTTCGCCCTGTCCGCTTCGGCGTCGCCGCTGACCGGCCGGCAGGGACAGTAAGGCCGCCCGTGCTCGACCAGGTTCCGCGCCAGTCCCCGCAGCACATGCCGCCGGGTCGGCAGGTCCGGCTGGACCAGTACTCCCGGCGTCCGGCGTGCGTAGCCCTCCGCCAGGCGCCTGGCGCGCCGCATTGCGCGCTTGGATTTCGCTTGTGCATCGTCCCCCATGTGGCTTTGCGGATGATAGCCCACGGTGGCCCTGAGCGCAACCGCGTGCGTCCGCGAAGAACCCCTCCAGCTTGACTCAACGGAGCGGCTCAACTACACTTATCTGGACGGCGAGAGCCAGAGTGGCGGAATTGGCATACGCGTCGGCTTCAAAAGCCGATGGGCTTCACAGCCCGTGCGGGTTCGAGTCCCGCCTCTGGCACCAGTCCGTCCGGCCTCCGGCCGGACAGAGCAGGAGAAAGTAGAAAGGCGAAAGCAGAGAAAAACAACGACCGGCCTGCGCCTGTCGGCCGGCGGCAGCAATGACCGCAGGCCCTTTCTCCTGCGGTCTACTATCTACTCTCTACTTTCCTTGCTGCCTCAGGGCGGCCGGGCGGGACAGAGCCGTTTCGACGGGCTCAAGGCGGTGTGCGTTCTACTCTCTAATGTTAGTCTTCCCCCTCCTTTTGGAGATCGCACTTCCCATGACTGCGCAGGTATTCTATGCGCCCTTCAACGAGGACACGTCTGCAGAAACCGTCGCACGACGCGCAGGCGAAGCCTTCCGCGCCGCCGGCCTGGACGAAGTGGTGGTCGGGGGCCGGCCGGCCGGCGTCAAGACCCACTTCGGAGAGCGGGGCAACACCAGTTACATACGCCCTGCCCAGATTCGGGCGGTGGTTGACGAGGTGCGCCGAGCAGGGGCGCAGCCTTGTCTCATCGAGACCTCGACGCTCTACCGCGGCCAGCGCTCCAACGCTTACGACCATTTCAACCTGGCCCTGGAGCACGGCTTCGGACCGGGGGAAATGGGCTGCCCGCTGCTGTTCATGGACGGGCTGCGGGGGAACCTGCACGTTGAGGTGCCCGTCGGGTTGAAGCACTTCGACACGGTGGCCGTCGCCGGGGACTTCACCCTCATGCCCTCGGCGGTGGTGGTGACACACCTGACCGGTCACATGCTGGCCGGCCTGGGCGGCGCCATCAAG
>JAWOCH010000419.1:0-16664 GCA_046483865.1 Candidatus Brocadiia bacterium
CAGAAGCGCGTCCCTCCAACGGCACGGCAGCACCGTGTCCGCCTGCCGAGGTGTCCGGCGGTCAACCCGGTTCTACCCTCAGAGCAGGGCCAGTAGCTGCCCCGGCCGGTCGAGTAACTCCTTCGCGCCGCTCTCGCGCAGTTCGCGGGCCGT
Organism: Candidatus Brocadiia bacterium; assembly: GCA_046483865.1. Taxonomy (GTDB): domain Bacteria; phylum Planctomycetota; class Brocadiia; order SM23-32; family SM23-32; genus JAWOCH01. The sequence continues at coordinate 154 of JAWOCH010000419.1, forward strand.
GCGGAAGCCCCACAGCGCCCCCACCGGATACATCCCCGCCGCACGCGCCGTGCGCATGTCGGTGGCCGTGTCGCCAACGTAGAGGAAGTCCTCCGGCGGAACTGCCATCTCCCGCGCCACCTCCAGGGCGCCGGCTGGGTCCGGCTTCAGCGGCACACCCTCCCGCGCGCCCAGCACCACCTCGAAGGACCACTCCGGCAGCAGCCGCTCCACCACCAGCCGGGCGAAGTCGTCCGGCTTGTTGGATAGGATGCTCCTGCGCACGCCGCGCCCCGTCAGCCCGCGCAGCATCTCGGGCACGCCGTCATAGGGGCGCGTCTTGCGGTCCCAGCGGCGGCAGTACTCCTCCCGCGCGGCCTTCATGCAGCGGGCCAGCGTCTCCTCGTCCCGGCTGCCGGGCGGCAGGGCACGCAGGAGTTGATTGCGGAGCCCGTCACCGACGAAGTAGCGGTACTTGTGCACCGGATGCGTGGGCATTCCCTCGCGCGCCAGCACGGCGTTGGTGGCGTCGGCCAGGTCCTCCAGCGTGTCCAGCAAGGTCCCGTCCAGATCGAGAAGGACTGCCTGCCAATCCATGGCGCATGGTTCTCCCAAGAGGTCCGCTCCAGGCGAGCATACACGATGAGACTCATCCGAATCAGCGTCAGGGCGGTTTGACCGCCGGCCGTGGCGCGTTACACTGTGGGCGCAGCAGACACCTGATTTTGCAGGGGCATGAGATGACAGGACACAGTGCGGCACGGATCCGGACGATGGTCCTTACCGTCATGGTGTTGGCCGCGCTCTGCTTCCCGCTGGCAGCGCAGGAGACCGCCCCGGCCGCGCCCGGCGCGCCGACGGTTGAGACCATACAGGAGCATCTCGAGCGGCTCCAGGCCGACACTGACCTGTCGGACCAGGAACGAGAGAAGCTGGTCGGCCTCTACGAGGAAGCCCTCCGGAACGTACGGGCGGCCGAGCAGTGGCGCCAGAAGGCGCAGGAGTACGAGCGGGCCATCCAGACGGCCCCGGAGACGCTGGGCGAGCTGCAGCAAGCGGCCGAACAGACGCCGGAGGAAGTGAAGGTCCAGGCGCCGGACAAGCCCGTCGCGCAACTGGAGACGCGCCTGGCGGAGGCCCAGGCGGAGCTGGCCGCTGCCAGGGAGCGGCTGGCCTCCCTGGAGACGGAGCAGACCCAGCGCGCCGCCCGCCGCACCGAGGTCCCCGCCCTGGTGGAAGCCGCCAAGGAGAAACTGGCCCAGACAAACCAGGAACTGAAGGAGCTGCCCGAGGCCGGCCGCGGCGCGAAGGAGGCTGCCAAAGCCACCATGCTGCAGACCCGCAAGCAGTCTCTCGAACAGGAGCTGAGAGCGTACGAGAAGGAGCTGCTCAGCTATGACGCCCGGGGCGATCTGCTGTCCGCCCGGCGGGCGGCCGCAACGCGGGAGGCGAGCCGCGCCGAGCAGAAGGTGGAGCAGTGGGAACAGATAGTGAAAGACCGCCGCCGCCGGGAGGCCGGTCAGGCCGCCCGTGAGGCCACTCGTCAGGTGCAGGAGGTGCCGACCCCGTTGCGCGAAGTGGCCGAGCGCAATAAGGAACTGGCCGAACAGCGCGCGCAGAAGCTGGGACCGGAGCTGGAAAGAGCCGGCGCGCGGCTGAAGGAGTTGCAGGCCCGCCTGACGGAACTCCAGACCGACCTGACACGCGTCCGAGAGAAGGTCGAGAAGGTCGGCATGACCAAGGCGCTCGGCGTCCTGCTGCGCAAGAAGCAGGCCGAACTGCCCTCCGTTCGACGCTACGAGGAGAACATAGCCACCCGCCAGACGGAGATCGCCGACGTTGAGCTGAAGCTGATGGAGTTGAGCGAGGAGCGCTCCGAACTGGGCGATCCCGCCGAACGGGCTCCCCGCCTGGTCACCCGGCGCGCCCCCGGTGTCAACGAGGAGCGCCGCGAGCAACTCATTCAGCAAGCAGAGGAACTGCTGCAGACACGCCAGGAACTGCTCAACGCGCTCTACAGCGACTACGACACCTACTTCAACGTGCTGGTGGATCTGGACAGCGCCGAGCGCAGCCTGATGCGCACCGTCCGGGGCTACTCGGCTTTCATTGCCGAGAACATCCTGTGGTACAAGAGCAGCCGGCGGCTGGGAGTGCAGGACCTGAGCGGCGCGCTTGCGGCTGTCCGGTCGCTTCTGTCCCCCTCGCGCTGGGCGGGCCTGGGGCGCTCGCTGCTGCGGGACCTGGCGCGCAGACCGCACGCCTATGCCCTGGCCCTGCTGGCTTTCTTCGCACTGATGGTGTTCCGCCGCCGGCTGATGCGTGCCCTGCGGCGGGCCGGCGAGCTGGCCCAGGACCGACGCACCGATCACATGCGCCACACACTGAGCGCACTTGGCTGCACGGTGCTGCTGGCCGCGCCCTGGCCGCTGCTGCTGGGGGCTGTCGGGCTGCTGCTGTCCTCGGCTGTGACGGCCACGGAGTTCACGCGCGCCGCGGGAGAGGGCCTGTGGGCGGCCGCGCTGGCTTTGGGCACAGTGGCGCTGCTGCGCAGGCTGTGCCAGGAAGGCGGTGTCGCGGACGCCCATCTGCGCTGGCGCAGCCGCGCGCTGGGCGTGCTGCGGGCCAACCTGTCCTGGCTCGGCCTGTTCGTGGCCATCTGCGCCGCCGTTGCGGTGGCCTCCGAGTGGATGGCAGTGGACGCCGACGGCGATTCGCTGGGCCGCATCGCGTTCATCGTGGGGCAGGTGGCGGCCGCGGCGTTCCTCCAGCGCATGCTGCGCAGCCCGGGGGGCGTGCTGGATGAAGTGCTCAGGAGCAGGAAGGGAAGCTGGTTGGAGCGGCTGCGCTACGTGTGGTATCCGCTGGCCGTGGCGGTGCCGCTGGGGCTGGCAGTTGCGGCGGGGGCGGGCTACTACTACACGGCCCGCGTGCTAACGTGGCGGCTGGTCATCACGTTCTGGCCGCTTCTGGGGCTGGTGGTGGGTTACGAGCTGATGCTGCGCTGGCTGTTCGTCGCGCGCCGCCAACTGGCCCTGGAGCAGGCGGAGCAGCGCCGCGCCGCCGCCAGGGAAGCCGAGGAGGAAGAGGCCCCCCCGCCAGAGGAACCGGAACTGTCCGTCCACGCCATCGGGGAACAGACCCGACAGCTCCTGCTCAGCCTGTTGGGGCTCGGAGTGATCCTGGTCCTATGGCTGGTCTGGAGCGATGTGGTGCCCGCCCTGGGCGCCCTGGCGGACATCCAGGTGATTGACGCCCTCGAGGTCAGCCTGGCCGATATCGGCGTCGCGCTCATCATCGTGGCTGTCACCATCATGGCCGCAAAGAACATTCCCGGCCTGTTGGAGATAGCCGCTCTCCAGCACCTGCCGCTGGAGACGGCCGTGCGCTTCGCCATAACGCGCATCTGCCGCTACGCCATCACCGTGGTGGGCATCATCTTCGCGTTCGCCGCCGTAGGCATCACCTGGGAGAAGGTGCAGTGGCTGGCGGCGGCGATCACCGTCGGTCTCGGCTTCGGCCTGCAGGAGATCTTCTCCAACTTCGTCAGCGGCCTGATCATCCTGTTCGAACGCCCCATGCGCGTGGGCGACACCGTCACGGTCGGCGACGTGACCGGCACAGTGACCAAGATCCGCATCCGCGCCACGACCATCCTGGACTGGGACCGCAAGGAGCTCGTCGTGCCCAACCGGGAGTTCATCACCGGGCGGCTGATCAACTGGACGCTGTCGGACCGCATACTGCGCGTCATTGTCCCCGTCGGCATCGCCTACGGCTCGGACACCGACAAGGCGTACCAGATACTGCTGCGCGTGGCGGCGGACAACCCGCGCGTGCTGGAGGAGCCCGAACCGACCGTGCTGTTCATGGAGTTCGGCAGCAGCGCCCTGCTGTTCGAGCTGCGGGTGTTTGTCGCCAATGTCGAGGACAGGCTCGTGGTGCGCCACGAGCTGCACATGGCCGTGGACCGGGCTTTCCGGGAGGCCGGCATCGAGATATCCTTCCCCCAGCAGGACGTCCACATCCGCTCTATCAGAGCTCCGCTACGCCTGCAGCAGGGCGAAGAGCGGGACGCCGACTGACGCGCTCCGGGGAACATCTTTTGCGTACCTGCCCTTCGGTGTCTCAGTTCGGGACGCCGCCGAACGCCCGGAGGCGCAGGCCATGCCCGTCGGCTACGACACGCCGCGCAAACTCGTCGCCATGGCGGGTGTGGGCTGCGCGATCTACGGGTTCCTCAACATCAGCGTCACCTTCATCCTGCTCGGCGCCGCCGTCCTGGGCTGGTTCGCGTTCTGCGAGCAGTGAGGCCCCGGTTGCCCCGCATCTGTGCCGCCCCGGCAAGTATGCCGCCCAACAGGCAGCGGCCGTCGAGCACGTGCGCCCGACAACCGCCGGTGTGAGAGCGAACTTCCAGTGAACCGCCCGGGTCAGGCGGGCGGCTCGGAGCCTTCCAGTATGGACTGTATGGCAGCGTTGACCTTGCGGTCGGTGATGTCGCGAACCACGCCCTGGATGCCCTGCACGCCGCTGTCGCTGCCGTTACGCACGGGCAACAAGGTCAGCTCGCCCCAGAATCGCTTGCCGTTCGCGCGCTTGAGCATCAGCTCCTGGTGCAGGACCTGGCGTCCCTCGGCCAGGACGGCCTCAACCAGCGTGCGCAGGTCGTCCTGCATCTGCTCGTCGGCCAGGTCATCCACCTCCATGCCCTCCAGCCGGTCGGGCTTGTAACCGATGGTCTCCGGCGCGGCGGGATTGCACCAGGTGATGCGCCCCTGCTCGTCAGTGTTGAACAGCATGTCGGGTATGGCGTCGGCCATGCCGGCGGGCAGTTCCTCGCCGGTGATGCCCGCAGCGGCACCCGCCGGATAGAAGTGCTCCACGCGGGACACGCTGGGGGACACTTCCTCGACGGGCGTGCTCCAATAGGTGAGACCGCCCTCCCGGCCGGCGAGCCGCAGAAGTTCGCCCTCGACCGCCTGCCCGCCGCCGTGCGCGTTCCCGAGCGTCTGGAGGAACGGCTCGGCATCGGCAACGGCCTTCTCGAGCAACCCGAGGTAGTTCTTGCCCGTCAGCTCGTCTCGCTCACCGCCCAGCAGCTCGGCCGTCGAGGCGTTCAGCCACGTGATGCACCCCTCGGCGTCCAGCACTGCCACGCCGCACTCCAGGGCGTCCATGCCATGGTCCAGCACGCCGCTGAGTTTCTTCACCTCGCTCCACAGTTCCTGCTCGGCCAGCTCCAGGTCTTTCACCTCGACAAATGTGAGCACCAGGTAGTTCTGGCCATGGGAGGTGAGCCGCCCCAGCCTGGCTTCGGTGGGGATTCGCCCGCCCTGTTCCTGCTGCAGGTTCAGGCGGCCGCCGGCCTCCCCCATGTCCACGGCGATCTCGATGCACTCACGGAGGGCTTCCTGGTCCTCGGGGGTGACCACTGCTTCCACCGGCCGACCCATCAGCTCGTCCAACGTCTGGTCCAGCATACCGCAGCAGGTCTGGTTGGCGTAGCAGACCTTGCCGTCCGGGCCGACCATGACGACACCGGCGTTGGAGCGCTCGACCAGGCTGCGGTAGAGCTGCTCCCGACGGCGCACGTCGTCGCCGACCGGAGAGGCCGCGCCCTTGCCTATGGTGCCGATGGCGGCGGTGACCTTGCCTGCGTACGAACTGACCGGCCAGGCCTCGACGTGGAAGGTCCGCTTCAGGGCGTCGTTGCGGACCTCGCCTTCCGCCGGCTCGCCGCTTTGTATGGCCTGCTGGAAGGGGCAGGACTCGGGCGCGTGTTCGGTGCCGTGCAGGGCGGGCGCATAGGCGCGTTGCAGGAGCTGGTCTCCGCCCCGGCGCAACACCTTCATGGCGGCCTCGTTTGCCTGCAGAACCTTGCCATCGCCGCCCACCATCAGCAGGGGCTTGCCGAGGGCGTCCATCGTCGCGGGCCATTTCTCGGCATCCTCGACGCCTTCCTTCTCGCGCATCTGCAGGTTGACGGCCCTGTCCCTGCGCACCCACTGCGCTATGAGTTCGGGCAGGACGTCGGCGTAGCCTTTCTCCTTCACAAGGCAGTAGTCCGCCCCGGCCTCGAACACCTCCTTGCTCAGCTCGGGGTCCCACTCGTCGGTCAGGCAGACGACCAGCAGCGAGGGGCGCTTGATCTTCAGTATCTGTATCAGCCCGGCCGCCGCGTCCGGGTCGGTGTCCCAGTCCAGCACGGACACGTCGTAATGCACGGTGCCGCTCATGGTGTCCGACGTGGAGGCACCGTAAGGAACCGTTGTGATGTCCACGTCGTCTATGGCGTCCTCAATGGCCCCGACGATGGTCTCTCGGTCGGATTCGATGTTCTCCACCAGCATTACGCGCAGGAAGGAGCCGAGCTGGACTTTCTCGGCTTCCTTCTTGGGCTTAGCGGCGGGTTGTCCGCCGACGGCCTTGGCGACGCGCTCTTCCTCCCGTCGGTGCTGGGCCGCCTGAACGCGCTCGAGGGCCTCCCCGGCGCGGGGGTAGCCCATCCGGTCGGCGCGCTCCAGGGCGATGGCGGCCACCTCGAGGTTCCCTATTTTGTAGAGACATACCCCGAGGCCGAACCAGGCTCTGGCATCGCCGGGGTCGGTCTCTGTGGCTTGCAGGTAGAGTTCGACTGCATCGGCGTACTTTTTGCGTTTAACCAGTTGGCTTGCTTTTCTGAGCAGATCGGTTGCTTTTCCCATGGCGATTACCCCTCAGTTGCACATTTGGCGGGTCGCGTCGTGTTGCATATTGAGCCACCCGCGCCGCATTTCGGTCCGGGAAGTCACCTTCCCTTTTCCCTCCCTCCACAGGCTCAGCAGCGCCGCTTTCGGCCCTTGCCGCAGGCCGCCGGAGAATATCTTTCCTCCGGCCTTCGGCGTCCGATACAATGTACGGCGCATGCGGATAATCCCGCGTGCAAAACCGGTGCCATCCTCATTCTGAGTAGCCATGGCTGAACCAAGAGAACATCAGCGCTACGGGCGATGCGTGGTCGAGCGCGTCATCGGCCGGGGAGCGCGGTCAACCGTCTACCTTGCCTGGCACGAAGCATTCCAGATACCGGTCGCCGTCAAGGTCATGAGCAGGGCCGAAGAGAGGTCCGGCGACCAGTTCTCCGATCGCTTCATGCGTGAGGCCCGTATCGCCGCCCAGCTCACTCATCCGAACATCGTGAGGGTCTACGACTGCGGCGAGACCGAGGAGTCCTACTACCTGGTGCTCGAGTACATCGAAGGGGAGAGCTGTCGGGACAAGCTGGACCAGTGGGGCGCTTTTGACTGGCGCAGGGCCCTGCAGATCACCCGCCAGGTGGCCGAAGGGCTTCAATACGCGAATAAGAAGGGCATCATCCATCGCGACCTGAAGCCCGAGAACATCATGATAGACAGCGAGGGCAACGTGCGCATCGCCGACCTGGGGCTGGCCAAGGAGGTCATCCCCGGCAGGGCATCGGCCACCGCCGACGGCGACGTGCTGGGCACGCCCTACTACATGAGCCCCGAGCAGATACGACAGCCCAGCCAGGTGGACTTCCGCAGCGACATATACTCGCTGGGGGCCACCCTCTACCACCTGGCCACCGGAGTGGTGCCCTTCGAGGCGCCGACGCCCTTCGAAATCATGACCATGCACCTGAACGAACCCCTGCCACCGCCCCAGGAACGCAGGTCGGACCTGCCCGACCCGCTTTGCGCTGTGATCGTGCAGAGCATGGCCAAGGAACCCGAGGACCGCTTCCAGAGCTACGGCGCCCTGATCCGCCATCTGGACGCCCTTCTGGAGGGAGGCGAGGAGGCCGAGCTGCCGGAGCCGGAGGAGCCGCCGGAGGAGTTGCCGGAGACCTCCGAGGACCTCAGCAGCGAGGTGGAGGCCTTGCTCGATGCGGACATAGCGGCGGCCGAGGAGGCCCCCCGGGCCGAGCCGGAGTCCGGAACACCGCCGCGGCGCCGCTCCCTGCGTCCGGTGCGGCCAGTGCAGGTGCTGGTCATTGATCAGAACGTGGACGCCAAAATCATGGCCATTCTCGCGGTGCTCAGCTACGCCGCCCTTATCGTGTTCGTCTACCACTCGGTGCTGGAGCCCTTCGGCGTGGCGGCAGCCACGGCGGCGTGCCTGGCTGTGGTCGGCATTGGCGCAGCCGCCGCTGCCTATGCGTTGCGGGCGGGCGCCATGCAGGCGCCGGGGGCTGCCCCTCGGCCGATGGAGGAGCAGGTCAGCACGGCCGTGAGCCGCCTGTGCGAACGGCTTGGGTTGTCGGTGCCCCGCATGGCCTATACGGGCACGCCGGTGCCCGTCTGCTCGGCCTTCAGCCTGTTTGGCCGCCACGGCACCATCCGGTTGCCGGGCGAGTGGCTGCGCACCGCCGGTCCGGACGAGGTGGAGATGGAAACCCTGGTGGCCCACTGCCTGGCCGGGCTGTGCACCGGGGACGCGGACCTGCGCACGGTTCTGGCCCTGCCGGCGATACTGCTGGGCGCGGGGCACCGAGTAGGCGCAGCGATTGTGCGCGCTCTGCCGGGGGTCGGCAGCGGGTTGCGACTGCGGATGGCGCACGTGCTGGCCCTGGTGCTGTTGATGGTGGGCTGCGCCACCATAGCCGGCATGTTCATGCTGTCATTCTGGGCCGGCTGGGTGGGGCTGATGTTCTGGGCCATGCTGCTGTTTACGGCATCGTTCGAACGGCACAGCCGTACTGCGGCCGACAACTTCACCATGAAGGTCGTGGAAGACCGGGAGGCGGTCGAGACGCTTATCGTGCTGGACGGGCTCTCCGGCGCAGAGGCGCACCAGTTGATGGCCGAGAGCACCGGCAAGGCCATGGCCGGCGCCCTGGAGACCCCGGCCAAGCCGGAGGTGGGTCGGCGGCTGGTCGAGAAGGTTGCCGCGCATTACGCCGAAGTCGAGCACGTGCCCGACACGCTGGAGCTGGCGGGGGCGTTGTTCCGGCCCCGCCCCCTTGCCGCGGACAGGCTCAACGCCCTGGCCGGCATACCCAAGGGGCAATCCGTCACTGCCGCCGTCGTGGGCTGGATGAAGCGGCAGTATGCGGCGCTGCTGGGCGCCCGTGGGCGCGAGCCCACAAGCATGCTCGACCTGGGGCGCATGACCACTCCCGTGCTGGTGGGTGTTGCCGCCGGGGTGCTGGCGGTGGTTCTGCTGGCTCTGTTGCTATATGGCCTGGGGCCTCGCTACGTGGGGTTCGCCTCCTCGGTGGGCGCGCTCAGCGCGCTGGTGGGCCTGGCCGTGGGGGGCTCCATGTGGATGCGCGGTCAATCTGTCGGGCGGCTGGGGTGGGCCTGTGTGATGGGCGCCACGGCCTTCTCCTGCGTGGGCGCCGTGGGGTTGTGCGTTGTGGGAGGCCGGCACTACAGCCAGTTCGCGCTCCAGTTCCCCGTCGGCTTCCTGGCCATCGTGCTCATCGCGCTGGCCGGGTCGCTCGTCTACGTCAGAATAGCGTCGCTGTTCGGGGCGGAGCGGGTGCGGCGTCCTGCCGCCGAGAAGTCCGAAACGGCGCACACCATGCTGATGTCGGCGGAGACAGCCGAGGGCAAGAAGGAGCCGGAAGCTGCCGCCGAGTCTGAAGAGGAAGAGTCCGAAGAGACGGAGGAGGAAGCCCCTCCCGCCGAGGACGAGCCCGCTGCCGAACCGGAGGACGTCCAGCCGTCCTGAGATCCCAGGCCTGTACCGTTGCGGGCGCGCAACGCCTCTCCTACAATGCGCACGGCGACTCCGCGCACCTTTGGCCGATCCGGGGAGCCCGATGAGAAGAACCCAGCACGTGGGCAAGGTGGTGGCCGTTGAACAGGACCTGGCGGTGGTTCGCCTGGAGCCGGGCAGTGACTGCACACGGGGGTTCTGCTGCTGCGGGGCGTGCAGCGCTCTGACTTCGGGGCCGCGCGATGTGCGGGTGCCCGCCGCCGGGCTGGAGATGGGCGACCGGGTGCGGGTCTCGCTGCCATTCTACGCCGGGTATCTGGGCACGTTCGCGGTCTTTTTCCTGCCTCTGTTGCTGGTGGTGGCGGGCCTGCTGGTGGGCAACGCACTTGGCGAGGGCGGCGGGGCCGTAGACGCTGCCACGCTGGCGGGGGGCGGCGCGGGCCTTGTGCTGGCCGTCGCAGTCGGGTGGGCGGTGAACCACTTCCTGAGCAGCGCCGAACGCAACCAGGTCGAGCGACTCAGTGCCTCCACCCCGTAGCGGCGGCCAGCGACTCACCGTACGCGTCAGGCGCTACAGAATCCTGCACGCACATCAGGGCTCAGGGGACTCCTCCAGCCGGCTGAGCAAGCCCCTGATGATCAGCTCGACCGCTTCCTCCTCGGTCATCCCGCGGGCCATCAGCGTCTGAAGCTGCCGGCTGTCGACGCTGCCGATCGCCGCTTCGTGGGTCACGTGCGCCCGGGGATGCCGCACTTCCACAACGGGTGTGGCCCGCGCGACGGAGTCGCCCTGCACGATCTCCTTGCAGTCCACGTGCCCCCTGGCGCCGGGGGCGGAGGCAGTCAGTTCGTTGTACACGTTCGCCTCGGCGCCGTCGCGCACGGCGATCCGGCTCAGCAGGACGCCCGCCGAGTCCTCACCGTCCAGGTGTCCGATCTCCGAGACGCTGATGCGATCCTCCCCACGACCGGCCATGCGGGCGATCATGCGCATGGTGGCCCGGGCGGCGCACCACGTCTCGTATTCGATCTCCAGTTCGCCCACGCGACCCTCGATCAGCTCGAACTCGGTCTCGAAGGTAGCATCCCGCTCAACGTGGACCTGCGCTTTCGGCACCACAACCACGCCCCCCTCCGGGCCGTGCACGTGGCGCTCGAAGTAGCGATAGGACGCGCCCTGCCCCACCCGGATGCGGGCGTCCATGCGGTGGGTGATGTCCTGCGCGTTGGGGAACACGCAGTGGGCCAGCACCTCGACCCCCGAGCCGGCCTCCAGGACCACGTCCAGCAGTATGCGCTGGAGCCCCTCCTCCGGCAGCACGCCGAAGCACATGTGCACCGTGTTCTCGATGGTCGCCCCCTCCTCGACCACCATGCGCACGCTGACGCCGTCGGGCAGCTCCTCCGGCTCGACCCGCAGCCCGGGCACCAGGTGGGCGCCGATCACCTCGTTGCGATGCACCACCAGATGGGCCACGTCCGAGCGGCTGAACACGTCCGGGTCCCGCCCCACCCGGTCGTAGACGTCCAGCATCATCTCATAGTCTGTGCTCATCACTCCCCAGCCTGTTCGGGATTGTGGTAGGGGCACGGGATGCATCGGTCCACGAAGTACCGACGTATCTCCGCGGCCGGTCCCTCCTCGATGGTCTTGCCGCAACAGACCAGGGTTGCCGAGTCGGCGTGCGCCATGACCTCGGCGCTGTGGGTCACCAGCAGGACGGTCGTGTTCTCTTCGCGCAGCATCTCAAACAGGTCAAACATGCAGCGCAATGCCTCGACGTCTATGCCGGAGTCCGGCTCGTCGGCGATCATGAGTTTGGGACCCATGGCCAGTATGGAGGCCAGCTCGATGCGCTTCCGTTCGCCGCCGCTCAGGCCGCTGTCCACGGCGCGGTCCAGGTAGCGGTCGGGGTTCAGTGCCACACGCTTCAGGGCCTCCCGCAGTGCGCTCTCGTCCTGTTCTGCGGCCCCCGCCTGCAGGAAATCCCGCACCTTCAGCCCCTCGAACCGTGCCGGCTCCTGCCACGCCAGGCTCAGCCCGCGGCGGGCCCGCTCATCCACCGACAGCCCGGCCAGGTCCTGCCCCTCGAAGGCGATGCGCCCGGACTGCGGGCTGTATTCCGGCAGCCCCATCACCGTGTAGGCCAGGGTGGACTTGCCGGCCCCGTTCGGCCCGACCAGCGCGTGGATCACCCCCTGCTGGACGGACATCGAGAGCCCCTCCAGGATGGGCTCACCGTTCAGCGCGAGGTGCAGGTTCTCGACTTCCAGCAGCGCCACGGAACACCCCCTTGCACTATGGGGAAGCCACACACTATCACAGACGCCTGGGAGCCGCAACGGCGCGGGCTGCGGCGGCGACCGTTTTGACACCCCACGGCCGCTTGTGTATACTCATTGCGCGCAACGACACGTCCGCACCGCCTGGGCGCTGCTCGTAGGGGGCGGCGCCGCGAGAGCCCCTTATAGGTGGATTGCACCTGTGCTGGTCGCCCTGACTCACCTGGCAGCGGTGCCACCCCTGGAGGACGTGTCCACCAATCTGATCTGGCTGCTGGTGCCCGGTCTTCTCGGAGCGCTGGTGATGCTGTGCGCTTTGCTGCTGCTGCCGCGGCACGAGGAGGAGACCGACTGGGAGATCGGCACCCACGCGGCCCTGCAGAAGGGCCAGTACCTGCAACACCTGACCAGAATGCTGCGCGCCATCCGCGCCATCAACAACGTCATCGTCACCGAGCGCGAAAGCGAGAAGCTGCTCAGCCGGGCGTGCAGCGCACTGACTGAGACCCGCGGCTACCGGATGGTGTGGATAGGTCTTGTGGAGGAAGGCACCAAGGAAGTGGTGCCGGTGGCCCACGCCGGGTTCGAGGAAGGTTATCTGGATGAGATCCGCGTGACGTGGGACGGCACCGAGACCGGCCAGGGCCCCACCGGCCGGGCCATCAAGGAGGGGGAGCCGGCGGTGACACGGGACATCGAGGCCGCCCCGGGCTATCAGCCCTGGCGCCAGGCGGCCCTGGAGCGCGGATACCGCTCCTCGGCCGCTCTGCCACTGCGTTTCAAGGGGCAGGTCCTCGGCTCGCTGAACGTCTACTCGGAGATGCCCGACGCCTTCGACATTCAGGAGGCGGGGCTGCTCCAGGAGGTGGCCGACCACGTGGCTTTCGCGCTGGCCTCGATACGGCTGGAAGATGAAGTCGTCGAGGCCAAACGCCGAATGCGCCAGAGCAACGCCGCTCTGACCGCCTTCGAGCGATGCCCCCTGCCCATGCTGGCCACCGACGTGGACGGCTACGTGAGCGCTGTCAGCGCGGAAATGGCGGCCCTGCTCGGCATGAGCCGCAGGGAGGCCGAGGACGCCCAGCAGAACTTGCGCGAACTCGACCTGTTCGCCGGGGCAGAGCCGGCAACCCACCTGGACGACCTGTTCACCCGAAAAGAGACGGTCGAGTTCACGCTGCCGCAGCAGGACGGGCAGGCCAGACCGCTGCACTGCGTGGGGGCGCCGGTGCTGGACGAGGAGGGCAACCTGACGCAGACGGTGTGGGTGTTCGCCGAGCTGCCGCCGCGGTAGGAAACGTTGCCCCCCGGGGCGTCGCGTTCTGCGAGGCACACCATTTGCATCCTCATCAGGACCGGGGCGGCTTCCCCGTCCTCAGTTGGCGGCGCCCCGAAGCGGAAACCGGATGCCACAGCGGCTGGAGGCACAGATGGAGCGGCCTCGGAGACCGAACGAGGAGGAACTGCCGGAGCTGGCGGAGAGGAAGGCGCGGATTCTGTTCTGGGGTTCGCTGCTGCTGGATGTCCTTATCGTCTTCGAGCTGGTCTTCGCGTGGCATTCGATGGGAACAACCGGCCGCGTGTTGCAGGTGTTTGTGATTGGGATGCTGCTGTGGTCGTTTGTGATGAGCGCGCACGCCTTCCATCTGCTCAGCCGGCTGACCCGAAGCCGCGGCGACAGCGCGCCCGGCCGGTTCACGGACGCCCACACAGGGGTGTTCACCCTGGAGTATCTGAACTCCTGCCTGGAGCAGGAGCGCCGGCGGGCCGAACAGAGCGACGTCTCCGCCGCGGTGGTATGCCTGGACCTGCGGGGGCTGGAGAAGGTCAACCGGTCCTTCGGTTACACGGTCGGCAACATCGCCCTGAAGGCGCTGGCCAATCTGATGGCGGAGTATATCCGTCCGGGCGACGTGCTGGGCCGCGCCGGCGGCGCCCAGTTCGTCATGCTCATGCCGGAAACCACGGAGCAGCAGGCTGAGATTCTGGCCGGCAAGATCGCCGAGGCAATCGAGGGCTACACGCTCGATCTGGGCAAGCGCGGCACCATTGACTACCTGAACTGCGAGATGGGCGTTGCCGTCTTCCCGCTCGAAGGGGAGACGCCGGAGGAGATCATCGTCGCCGCCCACAGCAAGATCCCCGTGCCGGCGGCGTAGGGAGCCCCCCTCAGCGACGCCGCCTGAGTAGCGGGGGCACGAAGATGCCCGACAGCATCCCCACCAGGAATGCCACCAGCGGCAGCAGGTAGCGGGGAAGACTCGGTGTCCAGAACAGCACCTCGTACTCGATGGATTCGTTGTTCTGGAAGATCACGATAAGCACCAGCACCACGACCAGCAGCAGGCACACGAACTTCACCTGCGTCACCCAACTACCCGTCGCACGTTCGGCACTCATCAGTCGGCCTCCTTGCTTCGGTTGTCGTCATCGGCCGGCCGCTCGGCGTCCAGCCGGAGTATGTGCCCCATCTTCTCTTTCTTCGTCCGCAGGTAGCGGATGTTCTCTTTGCGCGGCGGCACCTCGATCGGCACGCGCTCGACCACCTCCAGCCCGTAGCCGCCCAGGGCGTGGTACTTGCGCGGGTTGTTGGTCAACAATCGCATCTTGCGCACGCCCAGGTGGCGCAGTATCTGGGCGCCCACGCCGTATTCCCGCTTGTCCGCCGGGAAGCCCAGCCGCTCGTTGGCCTCCACCGTGTCCAGCCCTTCCTCCTGCAGTGCATAGGCGTGCAGCTTGTTCTCCAGGCCGATGCCGCGCCCCTCCTGGCGCATGTAGAGCAGCACGCCGCGCCCCTCCTGCTGGATCATCTCCAGGGCCGCCTCCAGTTGCTCCCCGCAGTCGCAGCGCAGCGAGTGCAGCACGTCGCCGGTCAGGCATTCATCGTGCACGCGCACCAGCACCGGATGCTCGATCGGCGGGGCGGGTTCGTCCCCGTCGGCGCCCACCTGCCCGCAGCAGACGGCCACGTGCTCCCGGTCGTCCACCATGCTGCGGTAGTAGTGCAGCTTGAACGGGCCGAACCGTGTGGGCAGGTCCACGCAGACGCGCTTGCTGACCAGGTACTCGGAGCGGTGGCGGTAGCGGATCAGGTCGGCTATCGAGCAGATGCCGCATCCGATCTCGCGGGCCAGTTCCTCCAGTTGCGGCAGGCGGGCCATCGAGCCGTCCTCGTTCATCACCTCGCAGACGACGGCGGCCGGCTTCAGCCCGGCAAGACGGGCCAGGTCAACGGCGCCCTCGGTGTGGCCCGCCCGAACCAGCGTGCCGCCCGGGCGCGCCAGCAGCGGCAGTATGTGGCCCGGCCGCACCAGGTCCTTCGGGCGGGCGTCGTCCGCGACCATGGTGCGGATCGTGTGCGCCCGGTCGCGCGCGCTCACACCGGTGGCTATGCCTTCGCTGGCGTCCACACTCACGGTGAAGGGGGTGCCGTAGCGGCTCCGGTTCTCCTCGACCATGGGTGGCAGCTCCAGCCGCCCGGCCAGCTCCGGACCGATGGCCACGCACAGGAAGCCCCGCGCCCGGTTGATCAGGAAGGTCACCTTCTCGGGGGTGATGTGCTCGGCCGCCAGGCACAGATCGCCCTCGTTCTCCCGGTCTTCGTCATCCACCAGTATGACGAACTCCCCCCGCCCGAGCGCCTCGATGGCGTCCGGCACGTCCAGGAACGGAGCTTCATGTGCGCCCTGAGGTGCCATGCTTCCCCCATTGACGGCCTGCTGCGCGGCGCCCGCGCTATCGGTGGGCTCTAAACCATTCTACAAAGCGGGCCAGCCCCTGTCTAATCGGGAAGCGGGGCTCGTAGTCCAGCAGTTCGCGCGCCCTGTTGATGTCGGCGTAGGTGGCGGGCATGTCGCCGGGCTGGTCGGGCAGGCGGTTCACCTGCGCCTCGCGCCCCAGCGCCTCCTCCAGCAGCTCGATGAGCCGGCTCAGCTCGACCGGCTCGGAGTTGCCCAGGTTGATGATTTCGAACTCCAGGGGGCGCTCCAGCGCCGCCATGACGCCGTTCACGATGTCCGCGCAGTAGGTGTAGTCGCGCCGGCTGGTCCCGTCGCCGTAGACGGGGATCGGCTCGCCGGACTCGATGAGCCTGGTGAACTTGTGGATGGCCAGGTCCGGGCGCTGGCGGGGGCCGTAGACGGTGAAAAACCGCAGGCAGACCACCGGCAGCCCGTGCAGGTGGTGGTAGACGTGGCATAGCAGCTCCCCTGCCCGCTTGGTGGCGGCGTAGGGGCTGATGGGGCGCCCGACAGGGTCGTCCTCGCTGAAGGGCACCTTCCGGTTGCCCCCGTAGACCGACGAGCTGGAGCCGAACAGGAACTTCTCCACGGAGCTTTCCGGCCGGCAACATGCCTCCAGCAGGTTGATTGTGCCCCGGCAGTTGACGTCCTCATACAGGTCCGGCTGCTCGATGGACGGCCGCACCCCGGCCCGCGCGGCCAGGTGAATGACCGAGCGGACGCTATGGCGCTCGATGATGTGCCGGCAGGTCTCCTCGTGACGGATGTCGCCCTCCACCAACTCGACCTGTCCCGTGGCCAGTGCGCCGGCAATGTTGGCCCGCTTCACGGCGGGGTCGTAGA